>NZ_SODD01000035.1 GCF_004365815.1 Breznakia blatticola | reverse complement strand
ATGTGTTTGCTAGGATTGTAACAATTTGCACAAACAAATCCTCCATCACTAACACTAACTGCAACAATTTGATGCTCACTTTGGCAGTTTACACAGCCATCAACAAATGGTTCAATCCCAATAAAACGACAAAGTTCAGCAAGATATAACCCCAAAACAAGGTATGGATTTTTTGTTGAATCCAAATACTGTAAGGTATTCTCCAACAATGTATAAGCAGGTTCATCATCTAACTGTAAAGCATCCATAAGTTCTAGAATTAAACAACCAATGGCTTGTTTTTCTAGATCTCCTTGAATATGAAAGAAATTTTTCACCGGTTCTGCAATCTTTAGATTTTGTAAGCCTCTTGTTTCCTTGTAATCAAAATAAAATCGCGAAATTCTAAGAATGGAACATGGTGTTGCATTTTTCGAGTTGTGCTTTCTTACACCACGGGCTACAAATGTAATTTTCCCGTACTCTTGTGTAAGCACATCGACTAACGCATCATTGTCTTTATAGTCTCGATTATTTAAGATAATACCAATACAAGTATTATTCATCGTACTCCTTATATCCTAGTTCGTTTAGTTTGCTTTCCTTATTGCGCCAGTTTTCTTCAATTCGTACATATAGCTCGAGTGTTACTTTTTTGCCAAGTAATTGCTTGAGTTCTCTTTGTGCAGCTAAACGAATGTTTTTAATCATACTTCCTTGTTTCCCAATAAGGATTCCCTTTTGACTTTTTCGTTCGACTATAATCAAAGCTTGTAAGTATAATACGCCATCCTCTTCTTCTTTATTTTCAATAACAACCGCAACTCCATGAGGAATTTCTTCACGTGTATAAAATAACACTTTTTCACGAATGATTTCTTTGATTCGAAAATCATCTGAGCGATCACTAACCATATCCGTTGGATAGAATTGTACACCTTCTGGTAGATCAGCAATTGTCACATTTAGTAATTCATCAATGTTATCGCTATTTTTTGCACTAATGGGAATCACTTCTTTGAAGTCGAATTTACTCGCCCAAGTCACATGTGTTTCAATTAGTTGTTCGCGTGAAACTAAATCCACTTTATTTAACACAAGATATACTTTAGCATGTGTATTCTTAATTCTTTCTAATAAAAATTCATCACCTGTACCATATGGTTTTGTCACATCGACAACTAAGTACATAACATCTGCATCTTGCATAGAAGAATAGACACCTTTATTCATCGAACGACCAAGTGCTGTTTTTGGTTTATGTACTCCTGGTGTATCCACAAATACCGCTTGATAAGTATCTGTATTTAAAATACCAAGTATATTATTCCTTGTTGTTTGCGGCTTATCAGAAACAATCGCTAATTTAGTTTGCATCAGTGCATTTAACAATGTACTTTTTCCAGAATTTGGACGTCCAATAATCGCTACAAACCCGCTTTTAAAACTCATTACATACTCTCCGCATCAAAAGCATGAGGAAGTAAGCCTTCCACTGTGTATGTTTGAATTTCATCATCATTAGCAAGAATCACTTTTGCATCGCGTGGCATTAACTCCGCCATAACTTGACGACATGCTCCACATGGTGTTGTAATTACATCTGCTGTAGTTACAACATAAATTGCTTGAATATCTTCTTTACGAACTCCATGAGAATATGCATAAAATAGCGCACTGCGTTCTCCACAGTTACTTAATCCATAACTCGCATTTTCAATATTTGCACCAAAGTATAATTGATCTTTTGTTTGCACACAAGCAGCTACTCTAAAATTCGAATATGGTACGTATGCATTTTTCAAATATT
Organism: Breznakia blatticola; assembly: GCF_004365815.1. GTDB lineage: Bacteria > Bacillota_I > Bacilli_A > Erysipelotrichales > Erysipelotrichaceae > Breznakia > Breznakia blatticola. The sequence continues at coordinate 25,429 of NZ_SODD01000035.1, read as the reverse complement.
CTCTAGTTTGTTCAATAATCTTTTCCATTTAAATTTTTCCTCCAATAATAATACATGCGACAATAATCGCAAACATACAAGCCATCCATACAAATCCTGCACCCATATCTTTTAAATTACGGATTTTTGGATCTTGGTTAGGTTGTATGTAATCTAATGTTTTTTCAATCACCGTATTCATCATTTCTGCCACAATCACTAAAGCAAAGCAAATCACAACAGCAATCCATTCATACGTTTCTAGTCCTAACATCATAAAAAAAACAGATGCAACTAGTAACAACACCAACTGAATTCTTACACTAAAGTCACTAATAAGCAAGCCAAATCCGCGAAAGGCATTCTTAAACTTATTTATCCACAATTTCATCAAGAATCTCCCGTTGTAATGTAAACATCTTTGTTTCATCTTCTTCATTCATATGATCATAGCCAAACAAATGCAATAATCCATGCGTAAACAGAAAACAAAGTTCACGTTTAAAACTATGTCCGTATTCAACTGCTTGTCTTTTACAAGTATCAATACTAATAAAAATATCCCCTAATTCTATTTCATCCATTTCTGGAAGTAAAAAGTCAGGATCATCAAGTAAGGCAAAACTAATCACATCCGTTGGTCGATCAATATTTCGATACGATTGATTAATTTCATGTATCTGTTTATCATCCACAAAAATTACACTAACGACATAGTGTTCAGGTTTGTGAATCACTTCTTTTGTTTTTTTGTAGATTTCATCAAATTCTTTTTCAAATTCGAAAGTGAAATCATATTGATTTTCTATATGTACACTCATGTGGATATTATATCACAATTTAAAATCACTGAAAGAAATAGATACACTTATTCATTTAAAAAAATTCTGTTTTCTCAATCGATTACAGAATTCTTTGCATCATTTATGATTCGTTTTCAACTACGGTTTCTTGAATTCGCTTTACATTTGACAAGCAACTAATCATCAAGTAAATCATTGCACCAACCCAAGCAGTGACCTCTGCATAAAATATACCAGTACTTCCAATTACTAATGGAAATACAAGCGCACTAATCACCCGCATGAAAAACTCAATAAATCCAGAAATCATCGGCGCTACTGTATTTCCTAACCCTTGTAATGTACAACGGTATGTATATAGTAAATACAGTGCTGGTAAAAATAACGACATAATAAACAGATATTTATACGCAACATCTAACACTTGATCTGCATAACTTTCACTCGCAATAAACAGCGTTAATAATTGACGACCAACAACAATCAAAAATACTCCAACTACTACAGAAAGCACAAGTGATAAAACTGTCGATGTTCGTAATCCATCTACAATCCGTTTAATTTTCTTAGCACCCCAGTTTTGCGCAGTGTATGTTGTCGTCGCATAACCAAAACTTATTGCCGATGTTTCAAGTAAACCATAGAGTTTGTTGGTTGCGGTAAATCCAGCAACAAATATAATTCCATATTTATTGATGACAGATTGTAAAACCATTCCGCCTCCTGCAATAACCATATTTTGAAACATCAGTGGTGCTCCTAATTTCACAAGTTCTTGAATTCGTTTGTTATCTACAATCCAATCAGTTTTATCAAACTGTAAGAAATCCAATTTTCGTAAAACATGCAAACAATAGATGAAAGATAGTGCTTGGGCAATTAGTGTTGCAATTGCAGCCCCTGCAATTCCCCAGTGAAACACCATAACAAATAATAAGTCTAATAAAATATTCACAATTGCTGCAATCCCCATCGCCAACAACGGTGTTTTTCCATCACCAAACGAACGAAGAATTGCTGCACTCATGTTATAACATACACTGATTACGATTCCACCAAGCATAATATAGAAGTACGTAAGTGCACCTTGCATTAAGTTTTCAGGTGTTTGCAGTAAAATCAATAATCGTTTTCCTGATATCAACCCTACAACTGTTACAATCAATGTAACAAATATACAAATACGAATCGACATCGTAATCGATTTACGAAGTTGACTATAATCTTTTGAACCAAAATCCTGCGTTACACGAATGGAACATCCCTGTGTAATCGCTTGTACTATCCACAAAAACAACCAATACGTCCAATCTGTAGCACCTAATGAAGCAAGTGCTTCAACACCAACTCCTTGGCCAACAATAATCGTATCCACAATCATATATAATTGTTGACCCAAATTCCCTAATATTAGTGGTATGGCAAACAATACCATTAGTCGCAGTGGACTACCACTTGTCATATCCTTTACTCTACTCATATGTCCCCCCAAATCATTCACTACACATTCTATCAAAAATTAGCGTAAATTCTAACTATTTTTCATATAAAAAGCATCTTTCCCAAATATGGGTAGATGCTTTGTTTATTATTCTACGAATTCAAATTCAAATTCTGCTAATTCAATGGTATCTCCATCAGCTGCTCCTGCTTCACGTAAAGCAGAATCAACGCCTAGAACACGCATCTTTCTAGCAAATCGCTGTTGTCCTTCATCCGTATCAAGTGTTGCCATCGCAAATGCTGTTTCAATTTCTTCACCTGTAAGTTTCCAACGACCATTTCCAAGATTATGTACTTTAAATGGAGGTTTATCACCTTCATATTTATAAAGTACACCTTCACTTTTCTCTTCCTCATCATATAATGGGAAAACAGGTGTAACTTCAAGTAAATCAGCAGCTTTATAGATAATTGGTTCTAACCCTTCATCTAAAGCGGTCATCGTGGGATAAATTTCCACATCAGGATATGCTTCCTTAAAACGAGCTAGATTGGCTTCTGCATCATCCAAATCCATCTTGTTTGCCACTACAACTTGTGGACGTTCCAATAAACGATATTGGTACTCTTCCAATTCTTTATTAATATTTGCATAATCTTGAACTGGATCACGACCATCTTGTGCACCCATATCGACAACATGGATAATTACACGACAACGTTCAATATGACGTAAAAATTGATGTCCTAACCCTTTTCCTTGAGCTGCACCATCAATAAGTCCTGGTAAGTCCGCCATAACAAAACTACGTCCGTCTGGAACTTGAACCATTCCTAAGTTTGGTTGAATCGTTGTAAAGTGATAATCTGCAATCTCTGGTTTTGCGGCACTTACTACAGATAATAGTGTTGATTTTCCAACCGAAGGATATCCTACCAACCCAACATCTGCTAATACTTTTAATTCAACTTCAACATCTTTCACTTCACCTAATCCACCTTTTTCAGCGTATGTAGGTGCAGTATTTTTACTTGTTTTAAAGCGGAAGTTACCACGTCCACCTTTACCACCTTTACAAATGATCGCACGTTGATTTTTTCTTGTTAGATCCGCTAGAATACGTCCAGTTTCTGCATCTTTAACAATCGTTCCTAATGGAACTTTAATCACCGCATCTTCACCGACTGCTCCATGCATCTTTTTGGTTTTTCCATTTACACCATTAGGAGCAACAACTTTACGATTGTAACGTAAATCTAAAAGTGTTGATTTTCCTTCATCGACCATGAAAACGATGTCTCCACCTTTTCCACCATCACCACCTGAAGGACCACCAAATGGTACATATTTTTCACGACGGAAAGAAGACATACCCTTTCCACCATCACCAGCTTTGACTTTAATTTTAACTCTATCTATAAATTGCATATATGTACCTCACTTTACTTTACAAAATAAATCCCCGCGACTAGCGCGAGGATATTTAACTATGCTTGTGGATAAACTGAAACTTGAGTTTTCTTTTTACCTAAACGTTCGAATTTCACAACACCGCTAATAGTAGCAAATAATGTGTCATCTCCCCCACGTCCAACGTTTTTACCTGGGTGAATTTTTGTCCCACGTTGACGGTAGATAATAGCTCCAGCGTTTGCATGTTGTCCATCTGCCAGTTTTGCACCTAATCTTTTTGATTGAGAGTCACGACCGTTTTTTGTCGAACCAACTCCCTTTTTAGATGCGAATAATTGAATATCTAAACTGAATTTCATCATGATTACACCTCTTCTTTCGTTATCTGAATATATGCACTATAATTCTCAACCATGGTTTTAAGTTGAATGTATAGTGTTTTCAGAACGGTTTGCACCGTCTCTGTATTGTTTATAACAACAATTTTGATGAATGCATCATTCATTTCTAATGAACATGCATTTTCATCCATTACATGTAATGTATTTAATATACCTACTGCAATGCTTGATACACCTGCACAGACTAGATCTTGTCCATGTTCTGCACTATCTGCATGACCTTTAATTACAACTTGTGTAATTTGATCTGCTTTTGTATCAATTTTTACCTTTACCATAAATTATCCTTCGATTGCATCGATAGTTAATTTTGTGTATGGTTGACGGTGACCTTGTTTACGGTGAGAAGAACCTTTTTTCGCTTTGTATTTGTAAACGATAATTTTCTTAGCTTTACCTTGTTTTTCAACAGTAGCTTGAACTTTCGCACCTTCTACGTATGGAGTACCGATCTTAGTTGTTTTATCAGAAACTAAAACTACTTTATCAAAAGTAACTTTATCTCCTTCAGTCACATCTAATTTTTCAACAAAAATAGATTGTCCTTTTTCAACTTTAATTTGTTTTCCACCTGTTTCAATAATTGCGTACATAATATACCTCCTTCTTTCGTTAAGACTCGCCAAATAAGGTGATGCACGCATACTTATGTACCTTATGAAGAGCGGTTGTAAGCCACGAAGAAGCTAACAACATTGATATGTTACATGATTCATATCCAAAAGTCAATTAGAATCGTAGATTTCTACAACTCTTTGCCTATGTATTATACCCTAAATACCGACTAAATACTAGTTATACTTTGTCCAATCGCCAACGAAGTATCCTGCATCAATTGCTGGTATGTAACATTTCACATACCACGAAGGTTCAATCGTATCCTCAGAGGTTGGATATGCATTTTGATCAATAATAAACTCATAATAAGGAATTTGATACTTCTCAGATGAACTTCCTTTCAAATATACAAGACGACAATCTGTAATTGTTTCATCACGTATCTTATAATCCCAATTATATTCTTTAGTACTATTGAATTGCGGTCCATCAAGTACAAAACTGAAGTAATTTCCCTTCATTAAATGTTGATATGCTTCATCATAAGAAATTAGCTTGTGTTCACCAATGTTTTTTCTTGAAGATTCATTTGCTATAGTGATATGCATATTCATTGTGTTCTCAGGGAAGTTAATATCACGTGTGCTATAATCTAGTACATTTTCATTTAACTCTTCTTCATAATGTTGTGTATCTTTACTATGAAACTTATATACATAAAAACTAGATACATATATTTCTTCACTCGAGCGTTCATATTCTTGCTTTTTGCCTGTTACTTTTTCAATAATTTCTTTTGCAATCTCAATGGCTTCTTTGTTGGAAGGTGCTAATGTTTCTAATTCGTCAGATTCAAACCATATAGATATTTGATTATTTGTATCAATATCTACTTTGAAATGAATATCTTCTCTTCCTACTACTTGTGCTACGATTTTTTCAGTCTTCCATATTATGTACTTCATTTCAAAAGTAGAAGCCTGTTTATCAAAATATTGATTTTCATACACTGGAAGTTCAGTAATTGCACCATCCTTATTTGCATACGCATAATTTGTTAATTCTATGGGTTCAGATACTCCCATACCACCAATGACAGTATTCTTTAAAAACTCATCACTTTTGATATAACTTACAATTTCACCATTTTTTATTCTTTTGGCTATACTTGGCTTTTTATTTACAGGATTTGCTGTAACATCTTCATCTGATTTTAATATATTACTTGCAAACACACCAGCAATAATCATACATACAACTACACAAGCAAATGCTACTTTTGTTAGTACTTTTGATTTGCTTTTTCTTTGTGGTAGAGCTAGTAATGTATCTTCAAGTGTTTTATCAACTTTAATTGCATCATAAAAATTCTGATAGTTCTTCTTTTTCATAGTGTTTCCTCACTTAAGACCATCTTTAACTTTTTAAGTGATCGTCTTATACTCGAAGCGACAGTGTATTCATTTTTATTGAGCATTTGGCCTATCTCTTTATACGTGTATCCTTCAATATAATGTAAATACACATATACCCTTTCCTTCGGCTTTAATAATTCCAACTCGTGTTTTACTGTAATATGTTCTTTGCTAGCAAGTTCATATTCAAAATCAACATCCATTCGATTCTTTCGAAAGTGTCGTCGAAATAAACTATGACATTGATTTACGGTTACGCGGATCAACCACGCTTTTAAATGCGTTTCATCAATAAATTCATCTTGCTTAAACAGCTTCACAAAAACATCCTGTGTGATGTCTTTTGCATCCTCAAGATGATTAATGTTTGCCATTGCTACTCTAAGTACCAAATCTTGATACTTATGTACAATTCTTTCATACTCTTTAATATCCATACACTGCCCTCTTCATTATGTATACGTTTGACGATCATCCATTTGTGCATTGGATTACATTTTTATTTTTATATGAAAACAGAACACGATAAAGTGCTCCGTTTTTTGAATTCTAATTTAACTCAACGCGAACAATTTCTCCTTGTTCAACATACACATCAAAAGTATCAGTTTCAGCATAATTATTTTGATCTTGATACATGAATCTTCCTTGTGTGTCATATATTGCATAACCATTTACATCTTTTGCAATAATGGCTTGAAGTACTCCTTGTTGTACACCATCAATATGTAATGTCACAAAACTTGCATCTTCCCAATTTGTTGGATATGCAATTCCTTCAAAGTATATACTCCAACCATTTTCAGTTAGCAATAACATTGCATTGTCATTATTGCTTTTATATCGAAGTACCGGTTCTTGTAAAATAAGTTCATTATTTGCATCATACAACATATTAATATCTTCATTTTCACCATAGTGTAAACCAAAACGTGTAGCTTCCATATTGCGTATTGAAACATATGCATCATTTGCTTTTTCATTCAATAACTCTTCATATCGTTCATCCTGTAGCTGGTTATATTTCTCAATTACTTGTTGATTTACCTTTGGTTTATCATTTTTTATATGCGTTAGCAGTGGACGTAGTGTAAATGAAAGTATAACAAGCACATAAATAACTGCACCTTTTTTGATTTTACTGAATTTAGCACCCTTTTTTCTTTTCTCAATAGCACGTAACAGCTTATTCATTTTATATGCATTTGCATACGACTGTGTTGATGCTAGTATATCTTCATCCATCTTTTTACATTTGCGGACAAGAATGGCTTCAACTTGTTCTACAAATGTAGGATCCTTAATATACACTTGGACATCAGAATCAATAAAGAAAAGCGTAATTGTATCTTTTGATAATGAGCGTTCTAAATCTCGTTCGAATTTCTGAAGTAAATAGGTTTTTGTGACCACTTGTGATTCATCAATACTTGTATTATTAAATATTGAAGTATGAACCTCAGCATCTGTATTCACAACATTTAAATCTGTATCAAATAAAATCGATTTCTTGTCTTTTGTTTTATCAACACCTTGATTCTGTTCATTCTCGATATTCATAAATTCAATAGTATGAATCGGTTGTTCTAAGTTCTCTTCATGGTTTTCCATCGTATGTGTTGATGGTTTATGATCAACACTTTGGTTTGTATCAGTCATTAACGTGTGATCTTGTTGCTCCAAACTTATTGGTTCATCTGTTTGATTTGCATAATTTAAAGCTTGTTTATATGCCTGTTGGATACGTTGAAACTGTTCAGGTGCTTCTTCGGGATGATATTTCTTTAATAATTTTGCATAGGCATATTTGATAACTTTCTTATCGTTGGTCTTTTCGATTTCAAGTATTGTCCAGCAATCATCAAAGTAACTCATGATAAAAATCCTTTCGAATCATCGTCAGAGAATATATCCAAGCGATCCAAATCATTATCTTTTTCATACATATCTAATACACGGTGTGCTTGCTCGATAATTTGATGTTGTTTTCGTAGTGATTGGCCATTACTTTTCAATTCTTTCTCAGTTTCCATCCAATACTCAATCAAGTGTTTGCTTTTCTGTTTGCTTGTTTGTTCGCAGACACGAAGAATACGCGCTTCTAACAAATCAATTTCAGGTTTCCGTGTAATCTTAAGCGAAATGTCTTTGATTTGTTCAAGCGTTTGTTTTGAAGTGATATCTTCCAAGTAATCACTTTCCCCTACTTGGAAAATACTTCGCTCTTGCGTTGAATGTACTAACACTTCAACAAACAACATGGAATTAATGTCATATGAATACGTTAAGGTAAACATCTCTGGTCTATCAAAATTCACAGGAAGGTCTACATGCCGTCTTCCTAATAACACATTATACTTAGCATATGCCGATTCTCCTTGGTAAACTTGAATATTTACATGTTTTTGTCCCAGGTTTGCTGGTGAAAGTAGAAGACTTTTACTTGTCGGTAGTACTGTGTTTTTCTCAATAAGTACATCAGCTAAATGAACACTTGGGTCAATTTCACTTACGACTGCAGTAGATAAAGAAAATGGACAGACATCTGTTACAACTAACGAAGCCACTTCTTCTTTTCTCTCTTTAATTGCAATATATGTTCCCAAACCTTTCGCAACTAATAAATTCATATCAGGACTTGTCATAATCGGTATTGCTAGCAGTTCACGAAGATAGTCTTGTACAACAGGCATATAACTTGAACCACCAACCAAGATCACACCAGTAAATTCAGGTGCATGAAATCCGCTATCTTTAACCGCTGTACCAATTACTGTTTTTAGTTTTTCAAAGATTGGTTTTGCACAGGTATATAGCATATCTCTTGTAAAAAGTAATTCATAAGTACGTTTATGAAAGTGATAACGCATCCATACTTCGTCTTGATCTTGCAAAGCAAGTTTCACACGCTCTGCTTCATACAATAAACTATTTCTATTTGCACCTACAAAATCGTTCACTGTTTTTGCTGGAAATTTTGATTGTTGAATAAATGTATTTGCGATCGCAATATCAAAATCACTTCCACCAAGTTGATTATTTCCTGCAATCGCACAAATATTGATAACATTCGCAAAACAATCAACTACTGATACATCCAGTGTTCCACCACCAAAATCAAAAACGATAAATGTTTCATCTTCCTCTTGATCTCTACATGCAATTGCAGCAGCCGATGGTTCGTTGATCAGACGTTCTACTTTAATCCCAAGTAAATCGCCTATTTTTTTCGTCGCAAGTCTTTGCTTTGCATTAAAATATGCTGGAACACTAATAACAATCTCTTCGACTTTCTCTTGTAGATAAGCTTCTGCATCAGCAACGAGTTGTTGAACGACTACAGCTGATAATTTTTCAGGTGTATACTTATCCTTTCCTAAACGTATAATTGTTTGATTTCCCATTTCACGTTTAAATAATGCAGCTGTTTTATCTGCGTGATGCACCAATCGTTCTTTGGCAATTTTCCCTACAATGATTGAATCACCATCTTTACTAACAACACTTGGTGTTAAATAGTCTCCAAATGCATTTGGAATAAATTCCACTTTTCCTTCTTTGTAGACAACTGCTGTACTATTTGTTGTCCCTAAATCGATTCCTATAATAGCCATATTTCCCCCTTTAGCTAATTTTTCTAACACACACTTTTCTTATTTGTCTTACAACATTCCTTTTGTTAGTACTTGCGCAATACTAACTTCTTGATTACTACCTAGATCAAAAAATCCTTTGAACATACCATCTTCATCATATAGCCAGTTCAATTCTGTACCATACATACTATCATAAATTTCAAGTAGTAATGGTTGTAGTTTTGCTATTTCACTTGCTTTCACAATTGTAAAATTATCAGGATTTGAAACATATGTTTCATCATCTTCAATAGATAAAACATTCCAACCACTTAAGGTATCATCTGCAGTTTTCTCACGTAAACTATACCCCACTGGTTTTCCTTTAAGAATGTTTTTTGATACTACAAAATCTTTATACATTTTTTCATCTGCACACATACATTAACCTCACTTCATTTACTCTCATATTTTTTTACACATGATTGCTATCATCAGATATAACATTTTCCATCAATAATTGTATATATTCAGGCAAAAGCGAATACAAATCACTCGACTTATTTAACCACATATACGCTTCATGTTCATCGCTCAAAGTAATTTTCTCAGTATTTACATGCACAAGATAGGTAATCACATGCAAACTTGTTCCATCTTTTCGTTGTACATCCACTTTGTTTACTTCTTTTTGTATTTGTTCTTGTTGTATTTGAATACCCGTTTCTTCAAATACTTCACGAATAAGTGCATCGTTCATCATTTCATCTGCTTCAACGCGACCACCTGGTAAATCATATAAACTATCAGATGCATCAAACTTTGATTCTTCTACCGTTTTATGAAGAACTAAGAAATCGTTTTGCTTTTGAATTAAGGCTTTCACTGCGATTTGCTTTCTCATAATTCACTAGCTCCTTCATACTTTTTATGATCACGAATAATCACCAATATAGATACAAAAATCGGTATAGTTAGAAAGATTGCTTTATTTTGCAATGTTCTAGATGCAAGAAAGCCAAAAATTGCTCCTATGATAAACATGAAAATAATACCACCATAATGAAAGACATGAACTCTTGCTTGTTTATCATGATCGAATACCACTTTTGCGACATTTTCCATCATCGAACGTAAATTACCAGTAGCAACAGTTGTTGCATACGGTAGATTTAATACTTTACGAAAACTATTCATTTGCATTGCTGCTACTAAAGATATCGCAACATTTATCACTAGACTAGGAAATGTCATTGGCAGAAAACCAATGACGAATACTACAAGCATCTCAATTACTAATACAACTTGTCTCCACAACAAAACACCAAAGAATCGACGTCTTCGATGTAAATACTCACTAAGTAATACACCAAAGGCAAAAGCTAAAATCGGTGCAATATAATTAAGTGGTGATTTCACATCTGCACCAAACAAATTAACGGCAAGCAACACCATATTCCCCGTTTGCGCATTAGCAAACACACCACCATGACAAGTGTAAGTAAATGCGTCTAAATACCCACCGACAACTGCTAGTAAACCACCTACAAGTAAGCGTTCATGTGCATCAATTGACGTTGTTGATTGTTGTTTTTGCATGATCTTTTTCATCATATATAGTGTAAACGCATCGTCATGCTAGGTCAAGTTTCTGTGCCCAAAACACAAAAGTGAGACCTCCAGCGGTCTCACCCTTTTATTCGAACTTCTTAAATGTAAGTTCTACTTTGAATAAATCTCCATCGACTACGATGTTGATTTCTCCACCTTGTAATTCGACAAAGCTTTTCACTATAGCTAAGCCAAGTCCAGAGCCTTCTTGACTCCTTGAACTATCTCCTTGAACAAATCGATTCATTAATTGTTGTGCATCGAAATCTAATTCAATTTGTGAGATATTTCTAAAGACAATGGAAATAGTATCTGTTTCTTTTATATCGATATATACACGTGTTTGTGCCAATGCATACTTATAAATGTTTTGCAGTAAATTCTCAAATACTCGATACATTTTATTCGCATCTAGATTTGCATAAATATGTTCGTTTGATGAAGTGATTCGAATATCTAGCTGTTCTGCTCTTTCATCTTTTGTTTCCACAAGCACTTGATTTAATAAATTCACAATATCTATTTTGTCTAGATGAAGCTCAACATTTCCACTTTCTGCTTTACTTACTTCAAATAAATCTTCAATCAAACGTTTCAAACGAATAGAGTTACGATCCAACACTTCTACGTACTCTTTGGTTGTATCACTCAATTCTTCCTTCTTGAGTAAATCTACATACGAGATAATTGAAGTTAATGGGGTTTTTAAGTCATGTGATACATTTGTAATCAGTTCAGTTTTCATACGCTGCGACTTTACTTCCTCATCAACTGCCTTTTTAAATCCGTCATTGATACTTGCAAGTTGTTCGCTAATTTCATTGAATGGTTGTACATCGCCAAGTGGTGTACTTGTAAAATCACCTTGCGATACGCGTTCACTTTGATTTAATACTTTTTTATAGTTTTTCCAAATGCGATCAAATATGTGAATCATAATTAACGCAAATACGATGAATAGAAATACTGCTGGAATCATTCTTGCTCGATAATATCCAGAAGATCCATAAACCAAAATCACTAAGTTTATCACGAAAATACCAGCTATTGTAATATATCCTTTCGGAGTAAACGATAATGTGAATACCCATCGCACAAAACGAACGAGATAACTTCTTTCTTTCATATACGATGTAAAGTTCATCAATATATGTTTTAGCAAATACACAACTATTGAAACAGCAAACAGTAGCGTTGTACTTAATGCAAAACACATTACATAATACAATACACGATTATCCGACAATATTGCCGGTGCATACGAACCTTGCAACATACTTGTTGTGCATTCAGCTAATACGATGATTATGAAGGATAGAAGTATTGTAAAGCTTCCCACAACAAGTTCAAATGGTACTTTTTTTATGGCTTTATATGGTTGAATTTGAGCTACTTTTCTTTCTGGCAAAAATAGCATGATTAATGCAACAACTCCACAAGCTATGAAACCATACAACATATACAGTGAATGAGATCCATTTTCATTAAATAGATACACATCATTCCATTTGTTTGACCAATCATATCCGCTAATTCTTCCATCAATATACTGTGTTGTAAGATCGTTAGGAATAATATATGTTACTTCGAGATTTTTAACTGGCTTCATTGAATAGTTGTTTGCGACTATTTGAAAATCATCACTGATTGGATACTCATCGTATTCATATAAATGCTCAGTATATAATGAAACAATAGCGTATTCTCGATCATCCTCAAATGTACTTAGAATATGTTTTGCAACATATGAATTTGGAAACTCACCAATAACAGTCAATTGACCATCTTTATCAAACGTTAGTTTTACTGCAGTATAATCCAGCCTTGATTGTTTATCCATCTGTTTCACATTTTTGAAGTTGTACTTTTCACTATTTGTATAGCGTTCTTGTGTTTCTAAATCGATGGCTTGCACTTTCACAAATGCATCCGTTTCAAATCTAGATAGTTCTTCAGCTAACATGAACTTCTCAACTGCTGCAACATTTGCATCTTCCAAACCGATAGAACCAGTTTTTTCTAACCATACTGGCTTTTCACTTTCGTTGGGATTTAATTTTTCCTTGAATGCATATTCACTACCTAGTAATTGATTACTTGCAGAGATTATTGAATACTCATTACTTTCTTCACCAACTTTTTGAGCGATACCTGGAAACTGTGCAACATATAAAATACTACACAAGATAATTGAAATGAATAGTATTGCTTTTATTTTTTTCATAGATTTCTCCTTCTACGATTTTTCTAGTTTATAGCCAATCCCCCATACAACTTTTATATATCGTGGTTCTTTAGGGTTAATTTCGATCTTTTCACGTAAGTTACGAATATGTACCATTACAGTTTCAGTACTTATGGCTTCTTCTTTCCAAATCGATTCATAGATTTGTTCACTAGAAAACACAACATTTGGATGTTTCATAAAAAGTTCCATGATTTGCATTTCTAATGGGGTTAATCGGACGATTTCTCCATCAACAAAGAAGTTTTTCGTATCTGTATGAAGTTCTAAACCTCCAACACGATACCCATGAAATGTTTCTTCTTGATGTTTTTGATATCGATAGTAACGACGGATTTGCGCTTGCACGCGTGCAATTAATTCCATTGGAACAAATGGTTTTGTGACATAGTCATCTGCACCAATATTTAAACCAGTAATTTTATCTATATCTTCACTTTTAGCACTTAGCACAATAATTGGAAGATCATACGATTCACGTACTTTCATAATCATTGTAATTCCATCCATTACTGGCATCATGACATCTACGATAGCTAATGATACAGAATGTTCTGCTAATAGTTGAAGACCTTTCTTTCCATTTTCTGCTTTTAGAACATCATATCCTTGATTTTCTAAATAAATAGCTATTGCATTTGCAATTTCCCTTTCATCTTCAACAATGAGTACCGTATGCTTCATAAATCATCCCCCACTTCTCTCGTCCTTAATTATAAGGGATTCTTTGCCTACTGAATAGAAAACTTTTCTAAAGAATTTCTAAAGATTTGTATTTATAAGCGATTTACAACAGAAATTGCATCCATCACATTTCCATACGTATCATCATTTGTATATGGTGCACCTAATGTCACAAGTACATATTCTTGATTTTTTACTCTTAGCAATGACGCCAAACATAAGCCTGCATTGTCTGTTGTGCCTGTTTTTCCACCTAGGATTGTCTCATTGCCAATTTGCATATCCTGTAGTTTTTGTGAGAGTGTGCTACTAATCAATATTCCTTTCGGATGAGCATCACTTGGTGTACTTTGATATACATAGCTTGTAAAGATAAAACGAAAATCTTGGTTATTTAAGGCGTATCGTAGTAGTTTTGCGATATCATTTGCAGATGTATATTGATTGGGATCATCCAAACCGGTACAGTTTGTAAAATGGGTGTTCTCTAGTTGTAATTTCTTAGCTTTTGCATTCATTTTATCGACAAAATGTTCTTCTGTACCTGCAACATATTCACTAATAGTAAGTGCACATTCTGCTCCTGAAGCGAGTTGCAAACCATAAAGCAAATCTAAAACTCTTACTTCTTCATGTGCTTGAAATCCAGCGACACTTGCATTCATCTTTTGTATGTACTCAATCGTATATGGTGCTATTTTAGTTGTTGCCTGAAAATCATTAATCTCTTCCAATGCGACAAGCAAAGTCATAATTTTTGTTAGCGATGCTGGATACACTCGATGATCTCCGTCTTTACTTTCTATTGGTGTATCATTGTCAAGTTGCACAAGTGTTGCATTTGAACTTTGTAAACCATCTAACAACTCCAATGTTTGTTTTTGCCTGCCACCTTCTAGTTCTTGATTTGAAATAGCATTAATTAATTTCTGTGGTAGTTGGTTAGTCACTAGTGTCGTGACTAATAACACACTAAATAGAAAACACGTAATCGATAGCAAACGATGCTTTTTTCTCTTTCGTCTCATATATTCATACCTATTCCTTATCTGTATCTATCATATGCAATAATTCTTAAATCCAAGTGGTAGAAATTCTAAAGAAATACAAAAGAAAAGTTTAAGTATCGCGTTAGCAAGTCTGTATGCATATTTTGCATTTATATAACAATTCAACGCATCATTGACAAAAACTATACATATAGTTAATCTGTATATATAGTAAACAAGCCTTGGTAAATACATCAAAAACAATATTAATTTACAGAAAGACAAGAAAAATTGAAAGACCATATATATATGTATCCTTCAATTTTCAGAGGAGAAAACAAGTTATGAAAACAAAAATTTTCTTAATCATTATTTTATTTGCTTTGTCTTTAGTTGGATGTCAACAACAAAACAATGACGATAATATATCAAGTGATTTTTTTGTAGGAGTCATAGAAACCACACAAGCAAAAGAAGATAGTAGCATTACTTTTTATGATGAGTCTTTGAATGAATTAGGAACTAAGTATTATGATTATGCAGACCTATCATCTACTTGGGATAACCCTGTATATTTAGATAATAGTGTATTGCTTGTTCCCTTAGGTCTAATGAAGAAAGCAGATGCAAAGAAGGTTGTAAGTTTAAATGTAGAAAATCAAGAATTTACAGAATACCCAATTGATCGCGTAAATATTCTATGTTCTACGGCAGATGAAAAATATGTATATGCTGGGAGCAATCTCAATGGTGAGTGTTATATTACACGCTTTGATAAAACAACTAAGGAAATAAAAGAAGTAAAACTAGAAGAAGCAGGCGCAATGAACACACAACTTGTTGTAGATAAGGACAAACTATATGAATTTTATAATTACTCAATCGAAAAAAATGGAGAATTGATAGACCATAACGGAATACACATTTATAACGATAATTTAGAATTATTCGAAACCATTGATCTTTCTGAATATTGTGGTGGAGTTTATAAAGCGATGATTTATAATAATAAAATGTTTATTCCAAGTCAATTCAAAAGAAATGGTGAAGATGATGATCAACTCTTAATACTTGATTTAGTCTCTTATGATATAAAAACAGTTACGCTCCCATATAAAACACCTGATGATGTTTTTGAATATAAAGGTTCTCTTATTATATCTCACACCAGTATACTAGAACCAAACGGAAGTATGGTTAGTGTTTATAACCTTGAAACAGAACAAATTAGAAGCTATGATCTAAAATGTACAATTAGAAAAACAGATATTAACAACAATACTCTAATAGTATTGACAGCAGAAGATAAACTGATCACTTACGACATTGATAATAACTTCAAAAAGAATAATGAAATTCAATTAGAGTATCAATCTAAGAACACATATAAATCAAATATTTTCGTAAATCATCAAGAATAAAAAGTGATAGAAAACAACCCTCTATCACTAAAAAATAATAAAAAAAAATTAAATTAGATACGGTTTTATTAGGCAAACACAAAAAAGAAATTAAAAAAGCAACTACATTTTACTCAATGTAGCTACTTCATGGTTCTACCATGGGATATCAAACTTTACACAAAATTATTTACAGGCTCAGACTTTAAAATATCCGTGGAGTAAATGCACTCCACGGATTGTTTATAGGCACATTTTAGTAAAAACCTTACATTTTAAAAGTGTCTTCTTTCTTTAGGTTAAGCTTTACTCAAAAATTTCGGTGGTTCTCTAAAACCATACAACAAGTATTAACTTAATTTAAATGCGATTTTTTTGAACATCTCATGTTTCTTTGACATTCCAAATCATTGTATATCTTTATATCATTAAATCAATGTTCAAGTTTGCTTGTTATTTTAACTATTTTGTGCGATTTGAATTTTTGCTTTTCAAAACAATTTTTTCGTCTGAAAACTGTGAAAACTCCACGTCATGAGTAGCAATAATTATAGTCTTCCCTTCATCTCGTAGTTGCTTAAAAATACTGATGACTACTTCAGCATTTTTGTCATCCAAATTTCCAGTTGGTTCATCCGCTAGGATAATATCACTTTCTTTAAGAAGTGCTCTAGCTAAAGCAACACGTTGTTGCTCCCCTCCAGACAATGTATAAATCATTTTGTCTAGGTAATCTGATAAGCCTACACGTTCTAAAACTAGATTCATCTTCTCCGTTTTGTTTTTACTATTATCATATGATAAAGCGATTTCCAAATTATACTTAACACTCTTATTATCAACTAAAGCATAGTTTTGAAATAAATACGCGATTCTTTTCCTAAAAAGTATAGTTTTACTGCTAGTATCGACAACATCATTTTTATAATATATAACCTCTCCAGAAGATGGTTTATCAATACCTCCTATTAAATTCAGTAATGTGCTTTTTCCACTTCCAGAAACTCCATATAAAACATAGATTTTTCCTTTTTCAAATTTATATGAAAAACCTTTTAATACCTGATTTTCTCCAAAGGACTTAGATATATCTTTACATTCGACAACCATCATTAATCTCCTTTCAACACAATAGCGATAGACTTATTTTCAAGTCTATATACAACCATGCTAGTAAACAAAATATCTATTAATAGAATAATGAGCAATATAACAAAAGAATTAATTTCGTAGTTTAGAGTAATTAGTAATATAAAATTCACCACATACGAGCAAATTAACAATAGAATTAAATCGACATATCTTGAGATAAACGAGTATCCGTGCATTTTCTTTACAATATATTCTTTTCGATTCACTTCAAACATTAGAAATAAGTATTGTACAATAAGCAAAACTAGTAATGAAATATATAGCAATATCATTGTCGCTTCATATATTAGAGTTGACAATTGTAAATCAAGTATAAAAGAGCCTTCTTCTTTGGCTAATGAATAAACAAATTCATTTTCGATTCCGTACTCATGTAACATATTTTGTGCATTCTCGTAGTTTGGATCACTGCTTTTCTTGAAATATAAGTCCCCCCATGTGAAGTCATCACTCACTAAGATTGGTGATTGCTGGATATATCCTAGTTTACCTTCATCATAATTAAGATTAAAGGTGAAGATTCTTTGGTTGTCTTTAATTATAATTTCTTCGAATTCTAAAAAGTCTTTTAATCTTTCCACTCGTTTTTTATACAACATTGGATCATTTACATATTCTTCAGGTACCAAGAGATACTGTTTACTCTCATCAAGATCAATCACTTGTTTGTTATACTTATCATAAATTTCATATTTCTTCAAATAGTTATAGTTTACATCAACCCAAGCGTAACTTAGATTCAAATTATTATCATAATTACCTAAATAAATTCCGACGTACTGTTCATTTTTTTGAACATCCTTAGCAAACTTGTATATTCGTTCATTCCCCTCTTGATTTAAAAAGCCTTGAATTTCTGTACTATGTGTATAATCAGAGCACTCTTCAATAAATCCATTGAACTGAGCAGCTACTTTAATTGTATTTATAAATCCAGGTAAGGAATCAAACAGTGATATTGTTAATAAAAAAACAAAAACAACTCTCATAATCGTGTTTACATTGAGAATGAACTTAGATATTCCCTTTTTCTTTAACAATATGCTTATTCCAATTGATTTGATGTATAACAAAACTATACAATATACAACAGCGATTACAATATATTTGCATGCAACAGCAATTATTATATTTTGAAACATCGGAATATGAACGTCACTAAGTTTGGGTATATTTAGCACCGTCATAACAGCTACAATGACAACATCAATAATAACCATCAAAATTGAAGTAACTAATAAACTATCCTTCACTATTCTAAAGTTACTATATCCATTCATTTTTTTAATGGAAACATCTTTACTTTCAGTTGAAAAAACTAACAAAAGAATAACAATTGCACTACAACTAAAAATCAGCCCAAATTTAATCATTTTCATATAATTTGGATTTCTCTCCATTGTAACTTCATGATTCAAGTCTTCATCATAGGTTTCAATTATTTCAATTTGATTTGGAAAATGTTTTTGAAATTCATGGTAAAACTGTTCACGATTTTCACCAAAAACAAAATACCAACCATCTAATCGTGTATTCAACTCATTATAAAACGATCGTTTTGTTAGTTCTATGGTATTGTCAAATGTATTAATTTGTCCAACTGTTGCTATTTGTTCATTGCTGGATAAAACTGCATATTTATCAAAGTTGAAATTTGAATCTATATTATATCTTTCAAGCAATTCCTTGTTATTCAGTGCAACAAACTGATTAACTTTGTTTTCGGTACTTCCATTATTTGTTACAACACTAACATTGTATTTTTCTGCTAGTTTAACAATAAAGTCAGCATCCTGATTTGTGTATGTTTGTTCTTCATACTCATAGACCATAAATTCAAGACTTGATCCTAGTCTAGTATTCACACTTTCCTCATGAATAAATTTTTCTCTTGCGTCTATATGAATATAGAGAAAGCAGAATATCATAAATATTCCACTTAACATAAGTAAGATCTTTTTCATATGTTTCTCCAATTACCTACTTACTTGTGTGAACATGATTATATTGATTTGTGTATAAACTTACTCTCGCTGTAGTACCAGGGTCTTTGCTTTGTGTATGCTCCGATCCACAAGCATAATGATAAATCCCAGCAGTTGCATTGGCATATCTTTGATTGTGCTCCGTTATTGCAGTGCAATTTGAATCATTCGGATTTTCGTCAACATACCGATACATCATATATGAATCTGAGTAGTCTGCGTTTGTTGCAAGCACTACTGTAGGAACACACATAAATGCCAATAAGACTAAAATAATGCAGTATTTCAATTTTTTCATAATTTCTTATATGATACTTGTGAACTTTGTTTTTGTATCATACGTCTCCTTTCTTTCTTCTATTTGTTATCATATAAATAGAACTTATCTCTTAATTTTTTGTATGGCATTAGTCCATTTAAAGAAGAGTATTGCCTGGCTCTATTTATTTGTTTATAGTTGGAAAAGTTGCGTACATTAATATCAACCAAGAATACAAGATAAGGACATCGTGCTTAGAACAAACTCTAAGAAAGGTTGTTTTTGTTATGCAGTAAATGAGAACTCAATAAGTCTTGTTCATTCTTGACAACTTCATAGTTGGTCTCGTATGAATGTATATGCTTTTTCAATATCTTTATTGTTCGGATGGTTTCTAGCAATTCCTCCAATATATTTAAAGGGTCCAAATGTGTCATGTCCTCGACTGCCGTATATGCCTAGCAGTGGGATTTCACAAAGTTCGAAAAATTGTTTTATCATTTGCGTATATGATTTTCGCTTCATTCCACACGTAAACATCACAAATGCTTGTTTGATGTCTTCATGTTTATCTGCAATAAAATTTGTTAGTTGTATATTCAGCTTTCCATAAAAGATACCAGAAGCAAAGCCAATCATATCATATGCACGTAAATCTAGTGATTGTGCTTCTTTCAACTCAAAACAATCAAAAGCAAAGCGAGAAGCGACAGCTTGTACTAACTTCTTTGTATTTTGATGATGAAAAGATACATAGATTATACAAACTTTCATTTACTCAGCCTCAACTTTCTGCAACTTATTAACTGCTATCGATGGACGATCTTTAATAAACCCTTCTACATACACATAATTTCCACGTTCTAGAATATCTTGGTAAATTTGATATTCTTTTGGAAATATAGCTAAATCAAACTTGCTTGTTTCATCACTAATCACAACAAACATCATGATTTGTCCATTCTTGGTACGATGTTGTTTTGTATGTTCGATAAAGCCAATCGTTTTCACATATCCCTTTACATGTGCAAGTTCAATGAGTCCTTTTACATCTTGTGCATAGCGTGATCGAATTTGGGTGATTGGGTGTTCGCTTAAATAGAAACCAAGCACTTCTTTCTCTTTCCGTGAACGATCTCCTAGAAAATCACGCATCACAACCATTGGTGGTTTCGACACTAGAGTTAAATCTAACTGTTGTTCAATCTCATCAACTTTAACTAGCGATGCATACCGAAGAGCATCTGGTAATGTTGCACGTAATGATGCTCTTGTTTCATGGAAATCATCAAGTGCTCCTGCATCAATTAAACTTTCAATTGCTTTACTAGAAAATTTCACTGTTGAAATGCGAGCAACAAAATCAAAGAAATCTGTATACACACCATTTTTTGCACGTTCTTGTAAGAGTGCTTCACAGTTTGCACGACCGATATTCTTAATTCCCAACAATGGAAAACGAATACATTCTTGTTCAATTTCATAGGTAGATGTTGATGTGTTTACACTTGGCGGTAATATTTTAATTCCACGTTTTTTTGCTTCAAAGATGTATTCACTACTTTTTGTCTCTGAACCAATCATACTATTTAATAAAGATGTAAAGAATGAAAGTGGATATCTTGCTTTTAAATATGCCATTTGGTATGCAATAAGTCCATATGCAATTGAGTGTGAACGGTTAAATCCATAACCAGCAAACTTCAAGATTGAATCATATACCTTATGTGCAACCTTTTCACTATATCCTTTACGTAAAGAACCATCAATAAAGTCTTTCTCTAGTTTTTCTAATTCTCCTGGAATTTTCTTTGATATCGCCTTTCGAAGAATGTCTGCTTTTCCAAGTGAGAAACCTGCCATAACTTGCGTGATTTGCATAATTTGTTCCTGGTAAATCATAACCCCATACGTATTCTCTAAGATTGGTTGTATCGTTGCATCGATATAATCAATAGATTCTGGGTGCTGACGATTTTCTAAATACAATGGAATATTCTCCATTGGTCCTGGTCTAAATAAAGCAATCGTTGCTGCAATTTCCTCAAAGTTTTTTACTTGCATTTTATGTAATAAACTTTTCATCCCTTCACTTTCCAATTGGAAAACACCAACAGTATCTACAGCTTGTAGAAGTTGGAATGTTTCTTTATCATCAAGTGGAATGGATTTGATATCTAAATCATGCCCATGTTCTTTAATATGTGCAACAACCTCATCGATAATTGTAAGGTTTCTTAATCCTAAGAAATCAATTTTTATCAATCCTAGTTCCTCTAGATATTCCATAGAATACTGTGTTGAGTATAAATCTTCTTCCACCGCAATTAATGGACATACACTCGAAATGGGTTTATCACTTAAAACAATCCCACCAGCATGAGTTGAGGTATGTCGAGGAAGTCCCTCGAGTTTTCGTGCAATTGCAAATAAACGTCGAAATTCCTTTTTCGCTTGAATAACTTGAGCGAACTTTTTATTTTGTGCATATACCGTATCTAGATTTATTTTAAGTACGTTTGGCACCATTTTACATAACATATCCACATCGCTTAAAGGGATTGCTAAAACACGCCCTACGTCTCGTAAAACTTGTTTTGTGGCAAGCGTTCCATAGGTTGTAATATGGGCTACTCGCTCTTTTCCATAACGTTTAGCAACATAAGCAATCACTTCATCTCTTTTATTATCTGGAAAATCAATATCGATATCTGGCATAGAAATACGTTCTGGATTTAAGAAACGTTCAAACAGTAATCCGTATGTTAATGGATCAACTTCAGTAATTCCTAAGCAATACGACACCAGTGAACCAGCTGCACTACCTCTTCCAGGTCCGACATATATTCCTTGCATTTTCGCATAGCGTACAAAGTCATAGACAATTAAAAAGTAATCAGCAAATCCCATTCGCTCAATAACATCTAGTTCATGATGCAAGCGTTCCACATACTTTTGACTAACTTGATTGTTTCTACGTTTTTGTAGACCTAAGCGACATAATTCACGAAGATATGTTGCTGAATCTACCCCCTTATTATTCTCATACACAGGTAAACTTGCTTTAGGAAAATTCATCTTCACATTACATGATGCAGCAATTTCTTCTGCTTTCATTAAATCATCAACATCATATAATCGTTCCATTTCCTGACTTGAACGGAAATAGCGATCTTGTTCGATGCTAAGTGTTTTATCATATATCGTACGTTGTTGACCAATTGCATTTACAACTTGATATGCTTCAAAGTCCTCTTTTTTTGCATAATATATTTTTGATAAAGCAAATGTATCAATCTTTAAGCGACGTGCAATATTTTTCAACACTTCATTTTGTTTCTTTAAAAACAAAGAATCATTCATTGCAATCGCAATATAAAACTCAACAAAACTATGTTTGAAAAGTTTTAATATTTCTTCTAATTCACTTTTGTCTTCATAGCTATTTAACTTGCGTAAATCATCATTGTTACCTGCACTACAAATAATCAAATCACGATCAAAAGTGCGTACTGTTTCAACAGTTAGTGGTTCATCCACTGTATTAATATGTGAGGATAAAGCCAACAAAGA
This sequence comes from Breznakia blatticola, assembly GCF_004365815.1. Taxonomy (GTDB): domain Bacteria; phylum Bacillota_I; class Bacilli_A; order Erysipelotrichales; family Erysipelotrichaceae; genus Breznakia; species Breznakia blatticola. Next base: position 1,943 of record NZ_SODD01000035.1, on the reverse strand, counting down.
TTGAAATCCAATATCTGTTTTTGCATAAGCAAGTAACTGGATGTGTTGTTCATTGATAAGTACTTCAAATTCCAAACCGAAAATTGGTTTTATGTTCGCTTTCGTACAAGCATGAAAAAACGCCATTGCACCATGCATTACATTACGATCACATAAGGCAATTGCATCCATTTGTTCTGTTTTAGCTAGAGCAACAATGTCTTGAATTTTTAATGTACTTTCAAGTAGTGTATAACAACTACGTGTATGTAAATGTACAGCCACAACAACACCCCTTCTTTCTGTATAAGTATAGCATATTTGTATACATAATAGATTTGAAATGAAATACAAGTCACAAAAAAATGACACCAATCTAGATATAAAAAATACAATATAAACATAAACATTTCCATGTATATTACTTGAGTAATTCCGACAGGTGACGTATAATAATTAAAAGTTAACTACATATAACTTAATAGGAGGTATATATGAAATTAGTATTAGTACGACACGGAGAAAGTGTTTGGAACAAAGAGAATTTATTTACTGGTTGGACAGATGTTGATTTATCTCCAACAGGTATTGAAGAAGCCAGAAATGGTGGTAAACTACTAAAAGAAGCAGGTTATGATTTCGATGTTGCCTATACATCATATTTAAAACGTGCCATTCATACATTAAATTATGTACTTGAACAATTGGATCGTGAATGGTTACCTGTATACAAATCATGGAAATTAAATGAACGTCACTATGGTGCACTACAAGGATTAAACAAAGCAGAAACTGCTGAAAAATATGGTGAAGATCAAGTTAAAATATGGCGTCGTTCGTTTGGAACACCACCACCTGCTTTAGAAGCAACTGACACAAGAAACCCTGCACTTCAGGAACAATATCGTTATGAAAACAAAGCTGAACTACCACTTACTGAAAGTTTAGCAACAACTATTGAACGCGTAATCCCTTATTACGAAGCAGAAATTGTTCCACAAATGAAAGCTGGAAAACGTGTATTAATTGCTGCACATGGTAACTCACTGCGTGCATTGGTAAAATATCTAGATCATATGTCAGATGAGGAAATTGTAAATGTAAATATTCCGACTGGGGTTCCTCTTGTCTATGAATTCGATGAAAACTTCAAGGTAACAAATAAATACTACCTAGGAGACCAAGATGCATTGAAAGCAAAAATGGAAGCAGTCGCAAACCAAGGGAAAGCAAAAGCATAATACGTAAATGAAAAGACATCGCGCGATGTCTTTTTTTGTGTGACGGGCAGTCATGCATATAGTCCTCAAACTGCAATGGAAATTGGCAAAGTAAAAAGTAGAACTAGTCAAAAGTTGAAGGAGAGGATATTCTCTATGAGGTGAAAGACCTCTAACAACAAAGGGTGCAGCCATGTTGTATAGTGAAGTTTAGTGCGGTATCGTGAGGTACTGTGCCAAGGAAATGGATGGTGCGTCTCAAAAGGGTGCAACGGACAAATTGACAGGCGTGAATATATCAAGGTGATGTGGCATGAGTAAGGTGATGACCTCGCGAAAAAGTTGGGAAATCCCATGTGTGATGAGAAAGACTGCAAGCACTCAAAACGACCGCTTGTGTGTAAACCCACTGCATGTCAATAAGAGAATGTATGATGACCCCGTGAGATCTACATCTTTTAATGGGTAGTTAAGTATAAGCGTAGCGAAATCTTAACATACAGATGTAGAAGTCAGACACTTTCATAGTAGGAATGAAGTTATAGAAATATAATGGACCAAAGGGAAGTGACCTCATGAACTCGTAGTACATGTCGTAGTGATGATGGTAAATGTTGAGAAACCAAAAAGGTAGTAACTCAAGAAGATAAATCACTACAGAAGAAAGGAGATAGACAGTATATGAATGAACCATTAAAACTAAAGTTATTTTCAGTGTATGGAAGGCTCATGAACAAACAAGTG
>NZ_SODD01000034.1 GCF_004365815.1 Breznakia blatticola | reverse complement strand
TACCTTCCTTATTTTTATATGGTAATCTTACATTTCAATGTATCATCATACATGTAACAATCTAAGTTAGGTGCGCATCGGTTGAATTAAGCCTTCATTTAAATGTTTAGATACACATAGGTTAATTTTTCGAACCTGTTCATTTGTGTCCTCTTGATAGTTAAAATCTAGCCTCTTTATCGTATGTGAGGCTGTACATAAGCGAAAATCGAATTCTTTTCCCTCTACTTTGATACCGTAATTCGGACGGGTAATTAAGGTTAAATTAAACTCTTCTAAAATCGTTCGTACTTCTTTTAAATCCTGAGAAACACTTGATTTAGAAATATATAGTTGATCAGCTATATCTTCTACTTTTATGTATTTATCATTATTTAAAAGCAATAATTCCAATTGAAATTGGATACGATCTTCTTTTGTCATTGGATGATTCATAATTTCTTGATTTATTTCCAGCATGAAATTATGCAATTTCTTTTCATCATTTACAACAAGAGAATATCCAATTCTTTGTTTTGAAATGATCGTTGCACCGTAATCTTGTAAAATCTCACCAAGTTTTTTAATTTCATTTTGAATTGTTTTTGGACTTACATAAAGCGCCTGTGCCATGGCTTCGCTTGTAGCAACCTTATGTTTCGTCAGATATTCCATAATATCAATCCATCGTTTGCTCATCCTATTATTACCTCTATCCACTTTCATTATATGAGTATCATAAATATATCTCCATAGGAGAATTTACTGTATTAAAAAAGGTAATCTTTGCGATTACCTTCTCAATACAATTATACGTTAAATCTAAAGTGCATGATGTCTCCATCTTGAACTACATAGTCTTTTCCTTCCAAGCGAAGCTTACCAGCTTCTTTTACTGCTTGTTCACTACCATATGTGTCCATATCTTCAAATGACATCGTTTCTGCACGAATGAATCCTTTTTCAAAGTCTGTATGAATAATTCCTGCACATTCAGGAGCGGTCATACCTTTTTTGAATGTCCATGCACGAACTTCAACAACACCTGCTGTAAAGTATGTACATAAATCAAGCATTGCATAACTTGCTTTAATCACTTGATCCAGTCCAGATTCACCAATTCCTAAATCTTGTAAGAACATATCTTTTTCTTCTTTGTCTAAAACAGATAACTCTTCTTCAATTTTTGCGGAGATAGCGACAACTTCATTGTTTTCACTTGCTGCTAATTCTACTACTTTATTAAAGTGTGGATTACTTTTTGGATCATTGATTTCTTCTTCAGCGATGTTAGCAACATAAAGCATAGGTTTCATCGTTAATAATTGAAATCCTCTAACTAGGTTTCTTTCATCTTTTGTAAGTTCTACACTACGTGCGGGTTTACCAACTGCTAAAGCTGCTTTGATTTTATCAAGCACTGCTTTTTCAGCAATTCCTTCTGCATCTTTTGCTTTTACTTTTCGTTCGACTTTAGATAAGCGATTATCTACGGTTTGTTCATCTGCTAATACAAGTTCTAAGTTAATGATTTCGATATCACGAATTGGATCTACGGAACCTTCTACATGGGTTACATTTGGATCTTCAAAACAACGAACCACATGACAAATTGCGTCAGTTAAACGAATGTTACTTAAAAATTGGTTTCCTAAACCTTCCCCTTTACTTGCCCCTTTTACAAGACCTGCAATATCAGTAAATTCAAATGTTGTAAATAATGTTTTCTTTGGTTGAACGATTTCTACCAAACGATCAATTCTACTGTCTGGTACTTCTACAACTCCCACATTTGGCTCAATTGTCGCAAATGGGTAGTTTGCTGCTTCTACTTGCGATTTTGTAATCGCGTTAAATAATGTTGATTTCCCTACGTTGGGTAAACCAACAATTCCTGCTGTTAATGCCATAGTTTATACCTCTCAAATACTGTTATAGTGTACCTTCTTTTACACTTTTAAGCAATATCAATTCAAAAGAATCCAACGGATTGTCCAATTATTGTGCATTATTATTTCAGGATTCTAATATCTAGCGTTTTTTCATAGCATGTTATAAATTATCGATTTCTACATCTATCGATTTTGGACATAAAAAAACTGACAATTGCCAGTTTTCAAACGTTCGATTATTTCTTTACTACCTTACATGTATAGCCTTGATCTTCTAAAGCTTTACGTGTGCTTTTTAGTGAATAGTAATCACTACCTTCAGGTAGCTCTTTAAAGATACTCAGTTTTTCATTTGCTTCAAGTGCTTTTTTTACATAGACAACACTTTTTGTACTTAGAACATTATCCTTTTGTTTCCAAGTGAATGTTGCATTCTTTGTACATGTATCTTTATCTGTCTTATCTGGACATTTTTCTAAGTCTTTATATGAAGCAATTTTTAAGTCTATATCTTCTTGATAGCGTTCTACATTATCAAATGTATAACTCATATCATCATCAATTTGCACGATTTCATCATCTTCAGCGTGTAAAGTGATGTCTTGTTTCATGTCTATTCCATATTCTTTTCCTTGAAATGTGCATACGACTGTAACCTTTTCGGGTTCACTTTGACATCCTACACAAAAGGCAAAAATCATTAAGATACTAATTAGTTTCTTCATCGTTGATATCCGCTTTCTTTACAATCTTTTTTAATTTCTTTTCAAAATCTCTGCGTTCCATTAATACTGATGATCCGCATCCTAAACATTTGATACGAATATCTGCACCCATACGAATGATTTTCCATTCGTTGCTTTTTTTACATGGGTGTTGTTTTTTCATCTCTACAATATCGTTAAGATTGTACTCCATCTTCTAGATCCTCTCTTTTTCGATACGATTCCACCGTATTTTCTAATAACATCGCAATCGTCATTGGCCCAACACCTTTTGGCACTGGCGTAATGTATTTTACTTTATCAATAACATCATCAAAATCAACATCACCACAAAGTTTTCCATCTTCACCACGATTTACACCTACATCAATTACGACTGCATCTTCTTTGATCCATTCCTTTTTCACAAGTTTGGCTCTTCCAACAGCAGCAACTACGATATCGGCATGTTTTACAATATCTTCAATGTTTTTTGTGCGTGAGTGTGTCATTTGCACAGTTGCATTCTTATTAAGTAATAATTGTGCAATTGGTTTTCCAACAATATTACTACGCCCAATAACAACTGCATTTTTTCCTGATAAATCATCATAGCCAATCGATTCTAATATCTTGATAATCCCTTTTGGGGTACAAGGTAGAAAAGTATCTTCCCCAATAATCATTTTTCCGATGTTATATGGATGAAATCCATCTACATCTTTGTCTGGGTTAATACTGAATAAGACACGATTGGTATCGATATGTGATGGTAATGGCAGTTGTACCAAAATCCCATCTACATTGTCATCATAATTTAATTCTTGAATCTTTTCAATCAATTTTTCTTCGCTAATACTTGCATCATAACGGATGGTTGCATTTTGCATTCCAATGGCTTCACAGGCTTTTTCTTTACCTTTAACATAGGACTGACTTCCTACATCATCACCAACAAGAATTACTACAAGTTGCGGTAACCGCATTCCTTTGGCTTTATATCCTTCGATTTCTACTTTTAAATCTTCTTTACACTTTGCGGCAATTTCACTACCATAAATAATTTTATCCATACATTTCCTCACTATCTAGCATGATGGTTACAGGACCATCATTGCATAATTCTACTTTCATATCTGCACCAAAGACTCCTGTTTTTACATACAGTCCATGACTACGCAACTGTTCATTGAACATTTTATATAATGGATTTGCTTGTTCGGGTCTTGCCGCTCTTGAGAAACCTGGGCGATTTCCCTTTTTTGTATCTGCATAAAGTGTGAATTGCGAGATACTTAATATACTTCCCCCTACTTGTTGAATATCTAAATTCATCTTGCCATCTTCATCTTCAAAGATGCGTAGTTGCGCAATCTTTTTTGCTAGTTTTTCACTTATTTCTTTTGTATCATCCGTTGTGATTCCAACAAGTAATACATATCCTTGTTTAATTTCACTATATACTGCTCCATCAATTGTGACACTTGCATGTTTCACTCTTTGAATTAATACCCTCATAGATTTTCTCCACTATAGATCGCATCAAAATATGTATACAATTCAGGGAAGCGTCTTTCTAACTCTTGCCCTTGATTGAAGTATGTATCACTAACTTCTGCAAAGAACTCAGCTGCACTACTTCGTGCATATTGCACATCTAATAAATTAAATAATCCATTAAACTGTTCATCTTTTGTGAACTCTTCAAATTCTTTTTTAAACTTTTTAGTTTCACTGATGAAGTCATGTGAGACATCATAGTTATGTGATAATTCATGAGTAACGACACGATACATACCAACTCGACTTGCATCAATATAGATATGACGATTGGTTGGCACAGCAAACGCGACTGCTTGTGCAATATCGTTCTCTTTACGAATTTCTTCAAATTGTTCGCGACTGCATAAGAAAATTCGTGTGGTTTCTTTTAATAATTCATATGGTTGTGGTTTGATACATTCATCGATGAAGTAACTCTTTTCTTCATCACTCAAGTCACCAACGATTGTAATTGGTGGTAAATCATCTGCAATTTTAATCGTTTCATTGTCATCATATTTCGTATTTTCTCCATATAAGGAATTTTGATTACGGAAATAATTAAAGGATATCGCAACAAGCAACATGAAAACCACCAGTAAAGTTCCATAAAACTTCAATGCTGATGATTTTTCTTTCTCTTTTTTTCTTGCGACAATGGTTGCTAAACCAAACATGACAACACAGGTTACACATAATGCGTAAACAAGTGATGCATGACGTGCTAACCAAAGTGAAATTAGTGTATGCCACCCTTGTTCATAGCCAAGGTAACTCACTACCACGACCATCAACACCAGCATCACAAATGCAACAATGCCCAAACCACTATTTTTTTTTCATTATAACTTGTCGTTAATCTCCTTCATTTTGTAAGCGAGCCCTTTTACTTTATCTACACTGAGTGAACATAAAGCAACTCGGATTCCTTTGTTTACTTTCACAGTAAAGATGTTTTCAGCCATACAGGCTTCATGCATTTTTGTTTGCATGTCTGGATCTTCATAACGTAATGTCACAAAGAATCCTTCACGATATGGATAATATGTAAGTCCACAAGCATCTGCTTCTTCAATAAAGATATCACTACGTTTCTTTAACAAAGCAACATATGAATCTTTTTCTTTTTCGAAGTCTTCTTTTCCTTCTTTGGTTACATAGACGAAGTTTTTCATCGCAGCATTTGGAATGTTTGACCATATCGCTCTTGCGGCTTTTTCCATGACGATTTCTACTTGGCGTACACTTTCTTTCTGTTTTGCCAAAATCATTGCTGCACCACAGCGTAATCCGTATGCAGTTAATGTTTTTGAACATGAGAAAGCAACAATTACCATTACATCGTCACTCATTTTATTAAATGCATGCATATAGTTACGACTTGCTTTAAAATCCCAAGCAAAATCAATATATGCAATATCATTTAAGATAATAAACGGACCTTCTTTTCCAAGTTCATTTGCGATGTCCATTACAGCATCCCATTCCTCACTTGTTAAAGTGTATCCAGTAGGATTATGACATGGGTCATTAATAATCACAAGAACTTTACCTTGCTTTTTCATTACATTTTTGCAAGTTTTCTTAAAGTCATCAAGATTGAATCCATCACCATCAAATAATGAGTAACAAACTGTGTCAATATTGTTCATTGTGGCCATCAATTTATATGAACCCCAAGCAATCTCGGGAATGATTAATGTTTCATTTTCATCTAGTAACATCGAGATCGTAGTACTTACTGCACCACTACCTCCTGGCGTAGCTAATACCGAATGTTCTAAGTCAAGTTTACTGTCTTGGACAACCCAGTCGTATACCGCTTTACGATAATCATCATTACCAACAAAACTTTGTGCATATGCTGCTTTTAGACGATCATCAATCGCATCATATGGACGATATACCGATTCAAAAGCTACAAGTTTTCCATCTTCACCATATAGAGATCCGATTGTTGCATCAACAACTTGATCTGCTCCTACTTTTGCGATCGCTTCTTTCGCTTTAGATACAATTGAGAATACATTATCAACAATCGGTGTAGTATTTACGTTTTCTTTAATAAATGTTTTCATATGTCCCCCTACTTATTGTATGAACCAATATATTTTAAATCACGGCAAACCGTGCCTAATTCTTTTAACATCGCTTGTGTCGATGCATCTTCATAAAATCCTTCGAGTTCTACTTGGAAGTAATACGACCAAGCATTTTGTGGAATCGAACGCGATTTAATACTTTTCATATTAAAGCCACGTGAAGCGATACTATTAATCGCTTGTGCTAGCGTTCCTTGTTTGTTGGCAAGGGTAAAGATAACTTGGAAATGATTTCCTTGCGTATTTGCTTCTTTTGCGACAATCGCAAAACGTGTTGTATTATCATCATTTGTTTGTATATTATCTTCAACGATCTTTAATCCAAATAGTTGAGCGGCTTCCTTACTTGCAATCGCTGCAATGGTTGGATCTTCTTGTTTACTTACAAATTCAGCAGCTAGTGCAGTATTTGGAAATTCAATAATCTCGATATTTCTTCCTTTTAGAAATTTGGAGCACTGACTAATCGCTTGTGGATGTGAATAAATCTTTGTGATTTGATCAATTGGAATATCTTCTTTAGCAAGCAATGCTTGATTGACTTGTAAATCAAAGATGTCCACAATATATAAAGGATAGCGATACAGTAAATCACTGACTTCACCAACTTCACCACTATGAGAATTTTCTAATGGAATTACACCATAGCGAATTTCTTTGCTTTCCACTGCTTTACACACATCTTCAAAACTTTTGAATCGAATCAGTTCATCATCTGGAAATGTTGCACGCGCTGCCAAATATGAAAAGGCACCATATGTTCCTTGATAACCAATTTTCTTTTCAATCAGTGTTGCATGTTGATAATGACGACTTACTTTCATAACATCTGTAATGAATTCTTCATAATAGGAGCGTAGTTTTTCATCTTGAATATGTAATAGATTCTTTTGAATGACTTGTTGTTCACGTGAAAAATCAAGAACTTCCATTTGGTGTTCTTGCTTATAAGAAATGACATCCTCAACTGCATGCATTCGTTTTTCAAATAACTCAGCCATGGCTTGATCAATTTCGTTAATTTTCACTCTTGCTTGCTCTAATTTATTCATCGTAAATCTCCTTTATTTATTATACAACAAATATAGTTTAGTTTTTATATATTCCCTTAACTTTGTATTATACATGATTTTTATGAAAATTGTTTCATAAATTGTAAAATTTTCATAAAGTGCTTGCAAAACGAAATATATCGTATTACAATGTACGCATGAAACTAACATCAACTTTTTATTTTTACTTTAGATAGAGCCAAACAAACTAATACAATGTATTGGTTATTTATTCATGTTTGGCACACAACTAGGCACAGCAATTGATGTTGGTGCTTTTTTTATTAAAGGAGAGTTTTTTATGGAAATTCAAATCAATCTTGATCACAAATCATATCCTATCTTCTTAGGAGAAAATACCATTGATAAACTTCAAGATTTTGTCAGTGACACAAAAAAATACTTCATTTTAACGGATACAAACATTCCTGAATACCTTGTAAGTAAAGTGCAATCCTACTGCAAACAAAGTACAATATATAAGGTAGTACCAGGCGAAGGAAGTAAGAGTTTTGCAACGTATAAAGAAGTGTGTGAAGCTTGTCTAGCTTATGGTATGCAACGCAGTGATGTATTGATTGCCTTAGGTGGTGGTGTTATTGGTGATCTTGGTGGATTTGTCGCAAGTAGTTATATGCGTGGAATTTCCTTTATGTCCATTCCAACAACCACACTCTCACAAATCGATAGTAGTATCGGTGGTAAAGTAGCAATCAATTTAGATCATGTAAAAAACATTATCGGTGCCTTTTATCACCCAGATGCAGTATTTATTGATTTTACCACTTTGGATAGTTTACCTAAACGACACATTCAAAGTGGATTAGTTGAAGCTTTAAAAGCAGGATTGATTCACGATGCTTCCTTATATGAAATCTTTAAACAAGATAATTATATGGATCAACTGGAAACAATCGTTTATAAAGCCTTACTTGTAAAAAAAGCAGTTGTTGAACAAGATGAAAAAGAAAGTGGTTTACGCAAGACCTTAAACTTTGGTCATACTATTGGTCATGGAATTGAAGCATACTACGATTTAAAAACATATTATCACGGTGAATGCGTGGCTTTAGGTATGTTGTATTTCCTTGATGATCCTACTTTGCAACAACAAGTAAAAACCATCTTACAAAACATGCATATTCCTGTAGATGTTGATTATGATATCCAAGAAGTGATGCAAATCATCGCAAAAGATAAAAAAGCAAAACAAACGCATATCGATGTAATCCGGGTAGATGTACCTGGTCACTCGTATATACAAGCATTAGAACTCAGTGAAATACAACAACTGATAGAAAGGAGTCATCATGAAAAGTAGTATTGGTGAAGCATTACAAATATCCCTATTTGGTGAATCTCATGGAGAAGCCATTGGAGTTTTGATCAACGGTTTACCTGCAGGTATCCCGCTTGATGAAAACTATATCAATCACTTCTTAGATTTACGAAAACCAAAAGGAAAAATATCAACAAGTCGTAAAGAACGTGATGAACTTCATGTTGTAAGTGGGTATTTTAATGGACATACCACAGGTACACCACTTTGCATTTTATTTGAAAACAGCAATACGCACTCTAAGGACTATCATAACGATAAAATGCGTCCATCGCATGCAGACTATACAGCCAACGAAAAATATCGTGGCTATCAAGATTATCGTGGTGGTGGTCACTTCTCTGGTAGGCTTACTGCTCCACTTGTGGCAGCAGGAAGTATTGCACGTCACATCCTAGAAAAAAAAGGAATCGTTATTGGAACTCATATTGCAAAACTACAAGAACTACAAGATATCCCCTTCCCAGAAAGTGAAGATGTTGCCGTATCTGTATTGCAAGAACTCAATCAAACCTATTTTCCTGTATGTGATGTAGAAGTTAGCAAGCAAATGCAAGAACGCATTGAAACACTAGCTAAAACCGGTGACTCTACAGGTGGAATTTTAGAAACAATGGTGCTAGGTATGCCTACGGGTGTTGGTGAACCGTTCTTCTCAAGCCTAGAAAGCGTCCTAGCAAAATTACTATTTTCTATTCCTGCAATTAAGGGAGTTGAATTTGGTCTGGGTTTTGAATTTTGCAACTTCAATGGAAGCGAAGTAAATGATGCCTTCTATATGGATCAAGAAACGGTGAAAACCAAAACGAATTATAATGGTGGAATCAATGGTGGAATTTCTAATGGAATGCCATTACATCTAAAAACGGTCGTGAAACCGACTCCTTCCATCTTTATTGAACAAGAAACCATTGACTATCAAACAAAAGAAAATACAACCATCCAAATTGAAGGACGTCATGATCCTGCCATTGTACACCGTGCACGTGTTGTCGTGGATAGTGTTGTTGCTATTGGGATATTGGATCTATGCATCCAACAATTTGGTCCAGCATGGGTAGGTGAATAATATGGAATACGGATTAATTGGTGAAAAACTCGGTCATAGTTTTTCCAAAGTCATTCACGAACAACTCGTAAGTGACTATACATACCAACTAAAAGAAATCGCAAAAGAGGATATCGATGCATTTATGAAAGCAAAAGATTTTAAAGCGATTAATGTGACAATACCATATAAGCAAACCGTAATTCCTTATCTTGATGAAATCGATGAAAGTGCCAAACGTATCGGTGCTGTAAACACTATCGTGAATCGAGATGGAAAATTGATCGGCTATAATACGGATTACTTAGGTTTTGCATATACCTTACGAAAACACAACATTTCCTTACAAGGAAAAAAAGTGCTAATCATGGGAAACGGTGGAGCCAGTAAAGCAATTCAAGAAGTTGTACATCAAGCAAATGCAAAACAAGTGTTGATTGTTGATATCATCGCTAGTAAAGAAACTATGACACTCGATGAAATCTATAAAAAGCATAGAGACTGTGAAATTATCATTCAAACAACACCAGTAGGAATGTCACCACAAGTTGATGCATCGCCAATTGACCTTGATGGATTTGATAAACTTGAAGCATGTGTGGATGTAATATACAATCCACTGCGTACCAGTTTTCTATTAGAAGCGAAAAAGTATAACATTCCTTGTGTAAATGGACTTGAAATGTTAGTTGCACAAGCAAAATATGCAGTTGAGTATTTTAAAGACATCACCATTGATGATGTACATATTGAGAGCATTTACCAAGAACTCTTACTTGAACAAAGTAACTTAGTGTTTATCGGTATGCCTAGTAGTGGCAAAACTACCATCGCAAATGAAGTATGTACAAAGCTAAAGCGTGAGGTTATCGATATTGATGCACAAATTGTTGAACGCATCCAAATGCCAATTGCCAAGTATTTTGAATTACATGGTGAAGCTGCTTTTCGCGAAATAGAAACACAAGTCACAAAAGAACTTGCTAATTCACATCACGTAGTTATTTCATGTGGTGGAGGAATTGTTAAGAACTATGAGAATATTAAGAATTTACAACACAATGGCTTCCTTATTTATATTGATCGAGATATCGACCAATTACTTAGTGATCCATCAAGACCACTAAGTTCTAGTAAAGAAGCAATTCAACAACTATATGATACGCGTGCACCATTATACGAAAGCTATAGTGATGTAACCATTACCAACCACGATACACTCGTGGTTGCGGTGGATCAAGCAATCGCAACATATACCAACCAAATCACAATCATAAATATGTAGGGGGACAAAACAAATGATTATTACGATAAAGAAAAATGCTGACCAACAAGCGGTCAAGAAATTAATCGATAAGTTAGAAACACTCGGTGTTACTGCTGTTGAAATTCAAGGTAGCGACCTTACGATTTATGGATTAACTGGGGATACAACCGCAATCGATGAAAAACGCATTATGGCAAACGAAAGCGTTGAACACGTTACGCGTATTGCCGCAAAATACAAACTTGCTTCACGTCAAATGCACCCAACAGATACCATCTTTGATATCAATGGAATCAAGATTGGTGGACAAGAAAAAATTGTGGTAATTGGTGGACCATGTTCCGTTGAAAGTGAAGAAATGGTTGTCCAACTTGCCAAAGACGTAAAAGATGCAGGTGGAAAAATGCTTCGTGGTGGAGCATACAAACCACGTACATCACCATACGCATTCCAAGGGATGCAAACCGATGGAATTCTTGCCATGGTAAAAGCACGAGAAGAAACTGGATTGCCAATTGTTAGTGAGCTTATGAGTGCTGACAAAATTGATGAATTCGAAAGATACGTAGATGTAATTCAAATTGGGGCAAGAAATATGCAAAACTTTGAATTGCTAAAAGAATTAGGAAAACGTACCACAAAACCAATCTTATTAAAACGTGGATTTGCCAACACGATTGATGAATGGATTATGAGTGCAGAATACATTATGGCAAATGGAAACCCAAACGTTATCTTCTGCGAACGTGGAATTCGTACATTTGAAACAGAGACAAGAAATACGTTAGATTTAAGTGTGATTCCAATTATTAAACGTAAAACACACTTACCAATCGTGATCGATCCTTCACACGCAACTGGAGATTGGTCACTTGTAGAAAGTGCTTCACTAGCAGCGGTTGCTGCTGGAGCAGATGGACTAATTATTGAAGTACATAATGATCCAGAAAATGCATTCTCTGATGGAGATCAATGTTTAAAACCAAAACGTTTTAAAGCATTAATTGAAAAAGCGAGAGAAATTGCGCAAGTTATCGGGAGAGATATCTAATGAAAGTAGAAATTACACCTTCCAAATGTTCTGGAAGTGTACATCTCCCACCTTCAAAAAGTATGTCACACCGTGCAATTATTTGTGCAAGTTTAGCTAAAGGAAGAAGCATCATTTCGAATGTTGCATTTTCTGATGATATTCTTGTGACGATTGCAGGGATGCAACAACTTGGTGCACATATAGAAACAAAGGATGATCAAGTTATCATTGATGGTGGAATTGACTTTGCCTCATTTGCAGATAACCAAGATGTGTTTTGTAAGGAAAGTGGAAGTACTTTACGCTTCTTCATTCCAATTTTCTCACTAACGAATAAAAATGTTTCATTTACTGGTGAAAACCGCTTACTTAAGCGCCCACAAAAAGTATATGAAGACCTATTTCATGAGAAACAATTACATTACACACAAGATGCATCATGTATTCGTATTCAAGGTAGTTTACAACCAGGTGCATATAGCTTAGCTGGTGATGTATCTAGTCAATTCATCTCTGGCTTACTATTTGCTTTACCTTTACTAAAACAAGATTCAACCATCCATATCCAAGCACCTTATGAAAGTCGCAGTTATGTTGATTTAACCCTTCAAATGCTTGCACATTATGGAATTGATGTTGTCTATCAAGATCCATATACGCTATACATTAAAGGAAATCAAACATACCAAGCTGCAGATTACACAATCGAAGGTGATTACTCACAAGCAGGTTTCTTTGCAGTCTTAGCTGCCATCAACAATGACTTAACAATCACTGGATTATCCCATGATAGTAAGCAAGGAGATAAGCAAATCATTGATATCTTAAGAGATTTCCATGTGGATGTTACTCCCATACCTTTTGGCTATGAAATAAAAAAATCACAACTATCTCCAGCAACGATCAATTTAGAAAACTGTCCGGATTTAGGACCTATATTAAATGTACTACAAATGTATACACAAAAAGAAAGCACCATTATCAATGCAGGTCGTTTACGATTAAAAGAAAGTGATCGTATTCTTGCAATGGAAAATGAACTTCAAGCATGCAGTGTTAATTATTCAAGTACACCAGATACGATTACGATTCACGGAAATCCACCATATGAAGCAACACGACAATTAAGTGGACATAAAGATCACCGCATTGTTATGGCATTAGCGATTGCAGCAACCTGCATGAAAGATAAAGTGATTATTGATGAAGCAGAGTACATCAATAAGTCATATCCAACCTTCTTTGAAGATCTAGCAAGTGTTGGCATTGAGGTGCACTATGTCAAATAAACCTGTATATGCAATTGTTGGTTTAGGTTTACTTGGTGGTAGTTATGCCAAAGGTCTACATGATGCTGGATATCATGTGATTGGGATTGCTAGACGTCAAGAAACAATTGATTATGCGCTAGCGAACAATTTCATCACTGAAGGAAGTATCCAACCAAGCGATATACATAAAGCTGACATTGTCATTCTATGTTTATATCCCAAAGTGATGATTCAGTGGATACAAGAACATAAGCATGACTTTAAACCAGGTGCAATTGTATCAGATATCGCAGGGGTAAAGCGTAATGTTGTAAAGCCAATTCAATATATCTTAAAAGATGTGGATGCCGAATTTATTTCAACACACCCGATGGCTGGAAAAGAAGTCAGTGGAATTGAACATGCAGATCCTTCGATATTCAGACAAGCAAACTTCATTATTGTTCCAACTGTAGACAATAGCGAAAAAGCGATCAATGCTATGATGGATGTTGCTGATATCTTAAAGTTTCATCACATCTCACTATTAAGTATTGATGAGCATGATCGAATGATTGGATTTCTAAGTCAACTTACCCATGTAATTGCTGTAAGTTTAATGAATACGCACGATCATGATAAGTTGGTTGATTACACTGGAGATTCCTTTCGTGATCTAACAAGAATCGCCAAAATCAATGAAGATATGTGGAGCGAACTCTTCTTATTCAATAAGGATATTCTATTAGAGGAAATCGAAGCATTTGAAGCTTCCCTAGATACCTTTAAACAAGCATTGAAAAACGATGATGAAGAAACGATGAAACACCTGTTTATTCAAAGTACCAATCGTCGTAAAAAGTTCGATAAATAGCAAAAAGGAAGCACGCGCTTCCTTTTTCTATGTAAGTGGTTTATAGGTACGAAATCCTCGTGAAGAATAATAGGAATCCGCACTATTATGATATACAAACACATGATTGTAACGTTTATCACCAAATAAAGCTCCACCAAGTGCACGTATCGCTTCTGGTGTTTTTAGCCAACTACTTGTTTTGCAATCAAGATCTTCAATACTTTGTAAATAACGATATTGATCTTCATCAAGTACGTTTACTTGCATGTCATCAACTAATTTTTCTACGCTTGTATTTGGTGCATTTTTCTTTCGTTCAAGTCGCGCTTTTTCATCATAACAAGCACCTGCTCTTGCTTTTGGACTTTCTGTTACCATATCCACATATGCCAAACCTACATTGGGTAAATCTTCTACTACATCAATTTCACCACCACTTGCTTCCATTGCTTGTAAACTTACTAAAATTTCATCTGTAAGTAAAGGTTCAATCATTTTCCACGAAGTGTGTGGATGACGATACATATGACTTTCAAATCTTTCTTTTAATGTTTCTATTAACCTTTCCATAAAGCACCATCCTTATTTACGTTATACCATAGATTGTCTGTATTTATACATTTCATGCATTCAAATGAAAAGGTGGAACTTGTCCACCCTATTCATTATTCAATTGCAATTGGTTTACTTTCTGCAATTTCTTTTGGTTTATCTTTTGGGAAAGTTATATGTAACTCACCATTATCATATTTGGCCTTAATGTCTTCTTCAGTAACTGCATCTGAGACATAGAAACTTCTTGTGCATGTTCCTGCAAAACGTTCACGACGAACTACATTTCCTTTATCGTCTTTGTCTTCCTTGTCATCATTGCGTGTAGCTGTTACTGTCAAGTAACCATCCTTAAGTGCGATTTTGATGTCTTCCTTATTATAGCCTGGCAATTCCATATCCAATACATAGTTTCCATCAACTTCACGAATATCTGTTTTCATAAAACTTGATGTCTTATTGACAGGTCTAAAGAAATTGTCATCAAACACATCATCAAATAAACTAAATCCTGGTAGTAATTTCATAGTCATCGCCTCCATTTCTTAATGCTATTTATACTATCCTTTCCTAGGATACTTGTATTATAACACTGCTTAGCACTTAATCAAGCGAAGTGCTAATCTAGTTTGCGATTGCCCATATTTACCCAAAATTATAGCTTATTCATGCTTATTTTCGATTCTCTTTATATACCTGTTCTACCATTTCTACTGTCGATATACTCATTTCTGGAGTCATAATTGGACTATACGTTAACCCTTGATTGATGCACGATTCTACATGCATCACTTCATAGACAAATTCACTGTCACTAGCAAAATCATAGTTTTCTATCTTACCATTTGAAGAGACAATCACTTCTTGGGCTTTCCAGAAGTATGGAACAATCACTTCGCCTTGATCAAATGTAAATCTAGCTTCATCTGGATATTTTGTTGTACGTGAAATAATGGAACGACAATCTACCTCACCTATTTGAAATGATAGATCACTAATATCATCTACCTCATAGGTTGTATAAGTAAGCTCTCCTTTATATGATTTGACTGTAGCATCTAATATGTACATCATATATTCAATTGCATACGACCCACTCCCATAAAGTGAGCCACCACCTTTACTTGGATCAAGCATCCATGCTTTTTCATTTTCCATATATGGATAGAAACACGATAGCTTTACATGTCGCAGATTTCCCAAACGCTTTTGTTGGATCAAGGTTTTGACATAATTCGTCGTCGGTAGAAACACACTTTTTTGCGCTTCCATTAAAAACAAACCTTTTTTCTTTGCCAGTGCAAAAAGTTCTTTTGCATCACTAGTTGTTAAAGTAATTGGCTTTTCACATAGAACATGTTTTCCTGCCTCTAATGCTGCTTTAGCATACGTAACATGTGCAAAATGTGGTGTTGCGATGTAAATGATATTGATATCTTGATCTTGAAACAACGCTTCATAACTTCCATATGCTTTTGCGATATCTAAGTTTTTTGCATATTCCTGTGCTTTTTGTAGATCTCTGGAAGCAATTGCAACGACTTCACTATTTGCACTTGCTTTTACCCCCTTAACAAAGCGAGGAACAATACTTGCTGTACTCACAATTCCAAAGTGTAATTTTGTGTCCATTATTTACACCTCCTAATACTCACAGTATATCATGCAATCCCCCCTTTCAAAAGCAACACCCTTGTGCTATAATGAGCAAGTCATAAGGGAGTAGTTATCTTACTTTTGTAAGTGTTTTAGTCAACATAATGGCGAAAGCCTGGCTAATTGTAAAAAATGAGACTTATACGATTTTTTTCGTATGAGTCTTTTCTTTACTCTCACATAAAGGAGTACAACATATGAGCATACTAACAATTTTATTAACCAGTATTGGACTTGCAATGGATGCATGTGCAGTTTCACTAGCAAAAGGAATGTGTTACACAAAGAAAAACGCAATTAAATTTTCACTAGTCTATGCGATTAGTTTTGGCTTTTTCCAAGGAATAATGCCACTTATTGGATACACTGTTGGCGTAAACTTCACAGGCTCTATTACCTTTTTAGATCACTGGATTGCATTTATCCTTCTTGTGTTTATCGGTATCAAAATGATCTATGAAGCCTTTGGTGAACAAGACTTATCTTGTGAACTGGAAATAAAAGTAAAAGATATTTTATTACTAGGTATAGCTACGAGTATTGACGCACTTGCTGTTGGTGTCAGTTTCGCCTTCTTTGAAGTAGATATACTGTTTGCATGTATCATTATTGGACTTGTGACATTTGCACTATCTTTTCTTAGTGGATACATCGGTCGATTTGTGGGTTCTTTACTTCATACGTATGCTGAAGTTGCTGGTGGAGTAATTCTCATTCTTATTGGAAGTAAAATACTCATCGAGCACTTATTTTTCTAGTGTGGTAAAATAAGAGTATGAATAAACAACCACTCGCTTTCCGTATGCGTCCAACAACACTAGATGAAGTTGTTGGGCAACAACACTTAATTGGAAAGAATCAAATATTACGTAAAATGGTCGAACAGAAACAACTCTTTTCGATGATTTTTTATGGTCCTCCTGGAACTGGAAAGACGACACTAGCAAGTGTATTAGCTAATGAAATGGGTGTAAAATACCGCAACTTCAATGCTGTAACCGGAAATAAAAAAGACTTAACCATCATTTTTGAAGAAGCTAAGTTTTTCCCAGGTTTAGTTGTCATTGTTGATGAGGTACATCGTTTAAATAAAGATAAGCAAGATTTACTACTTCCACATATCGAGAATGGAAGTATCATCATGATTGGAGCAACGACTGCCAATCCACTATTTTCTATTAACCCTGCCATACGTTCAAGAACACATCTATTTGAAGTAAAATCTTTAGATGAACAAGATATCAAGACCGCTTTATCACGCGCACTACGCTCCCCTAAAGGCATTGATGATCAAGTTAAAGCAGATGATGAAGCACTCACTAGCATTGCACGTCTAGCTAATGGCGATATCCGTTATGCATTAAACCTATTGGAGTTGTGTGCAACAGCCACAAATGCAATTGATAAGGAAACAGTTGAAGCTTATAGTTTTACACCAAATGTTGCAAGTGACAGTGATGGAGATTATCATTACGACTTGCTCAGTGCATTCCAAAAATCTATTCGTGGAAGTGATGTTGATGCTGCATTATATTATTTGTCGATACTAATCGAAATTGGTGACTTAGAATCCATTGAGCGACGTTTACTTGTAACTGCGTATGAAGATGTAGGTTTTGGTAATCCACAAGCTGTCGCTCGTTGTATCAATGCAATTGATGCAGCCAAACGTGTTGGATTTCCTGAAGGTCGCATTCCTTTGGCACATACAATCATTGACTTATGTCTTTCACCAAAAAGTAAAAGTTCAGAAGTTGCCATTGATGCAGTAAAACCATATCTAAAAGATCAAGCATATCCAGTACCCGGTTATTTACGTTTAACCCCAGTTGGTATGAAAGATGAAGACAAATATGACTATGGTAGACTTGATCTTGTGGATAAAATCCAATATTTACCGGACGCACTAAAAAACGTATCTTTTTATACACCAAGTCTTAACTCACAGTACGAACGTGCACTTGCTGAAAATTGGAAAAAATTAAAACAAACAAAACGTACAAACAATTTAGCTAAACTAAAGAGATAGTACGAATATTACACACAAAAAACTAACAATATCCATAATTGGTACAGCAATTCAAATATACACTTGTTTTATTGGAGTTAAACACTTTTCTATAGCAATATGTAAAATTAAATAACACATAAAAACAGTACTAACTTTGTCTAATTTGTTAGTACTGTTTATTACGTATTGCTTATATTTACTTAGTAGAGTTATTAGTATCGTGTTGTATTATAGGTTATTACTATTACGTTTATACCTCCTATGCATTAACACTATATTCCCTATCTCCGCTCCAATATCGAATTTTATTTAATCTACATCCTTATCGGATATGTCTAAAAAACTACTCCCATACTATCATATTTAAAACTATGGTATATATATAACCCGTCTTTTTCGTAATAAACATTTGATTTTGAGATAGGATTTTTAGTCGCAAATAACCCCCAATTCATATAATTGTTTTCTTTATCTTTCTCATATTGCATGATAGCATTTTCAGTGTCATTGAAACCACCAATAATTTCACAATCAGATTCTAAGATGCAAAATATCTCTTTAATTGCCTTAATTAACAAGCTAATCTCCTCATCTATTTTATCTTTATTAAAATAAATTTCAGTAATATCAAAATCTAATTCTTTATGGTTTCTATCATTATAATTATATTGACTATAATTAATTTCATTTCTAGGATATATCAATTGAATTCTTTTTTGTATCAAAGAAACTTTAGTAGATTCCACTATTTCTTTTGTCATCACAGACAATATATATACTCCCATTATTTTACCACTCCTGTCTCTATTAAATACTTCATCTGATCTGCTGAGAGCTTGAATCCTGTATTAAACGTACCATCAGCATTAATAAATACCCATTGATTTGTAGTTGGATTATATATATGTGTTCCTTGAGAACCCCACCAGGTTCCTGGTTTTTGAATATTATTAGGACTATCAATGAATTTTGATATATCATTTTGATACTGTTGAATACTACCTTTACTTCCATCAGGGTAATTACCAAAATCACTTCCATGTTTACCAAAAGCTTTATCTACAGATCTTTGATTATATGTAACATCATTCCCTTTTATATTACTATTCGAACCCTTATCTGAATTTTTATTTTTATCTTTCTTCTTATCATCGTCATCATCTTTTTTCGGTTGTTTTGGTTGTTGCTGTTCTTGTGCTGCCGCAACCATTGATCCTGTCGAACTATTTTCAGAAACGTAGCTTATTGCTTTATCCTCTTTTACTTGTGCTTTTTCTGGTATTCTTGTTGTATATCCCATACTTTCGTAGTATAAATTCATCATTTTATCCGCTACGTAAGGACCAGCATACAGTCTACCACCCAATTGATGCTCCCAAGCATTCACATATGCTTGTTGCTGCGTAGGCGTCATTTCAGTAAATCTTATTGCTTTTTCTATACCACAAATCAAACTTGCCGGAGTTGCTACAGCACCATACATCACTAAACCTATTGTAGTTGCCGGAGTTACTGCTAATAATGTAGTTACCTTCGCCATTTCTGAAGTAAAATATGGTGAAATTTGTACTACTAAATCCATCAAATTATACATGGTTTCGCTCCGCATCACCATCGTTGTCGACTGAACAATATTCGTTTTAATACTAGACACTACATTTTTCACGCTACCAACAACAGCACTTACTACACTTTGTTTCTTCTTTTTCTTTGCTTTATTCCCATCTCTATCCACATACTTGTAAGGATTACTTAATGCATAGTTGTAACGGTTTTGAGTTGCTACATCTGTGTTTTCACCTTTGTAGTTGCGATCGATTTGGATAAAGTTTCCGATAGTTGGATCATAGTATCTAGCACGTAAATAGATGAGTCCTGTTTCTTGTTGGTACTCTCCATTGTATGCATGACTTTGTGCTATATTACTTGTTTTACCATAATCACTGTACGTTAGTTTCGTAACTTTGTTGTTTTTTACTTGTAATGCAATACTGTCATTTAAACTTGCTACTAATGTAGTTCCATCTTCTTCCAAGATGGATAATCCATACACATTACCATTTCCATTTGTTTCTAGAATTTGTGTATACTCTACATTCTTATCAAGAACGAAATCTGTCACTTCTACATCTTTTTTGTAGCTTGCAGTATATGAACTTGTTCCTTGGTATGTACAGACACCACCATTTGCTTCTTTTGTTTTTACTTGTTGGCGTAGTCCATCAAATGTATTTTTAACTTTTGTATCACTTGAAGCAGTAACATCGATGACTCCTTCATAATCATACCATACTTGTTTTTGATATGTTCGTACATCTTGTTTACTTTCACTGATTTTATCTCCTTGTGCATCATATGCAAAGGTATAGATATAATCACCTTTTTGATGTTCAACTAAATGGTCAAATTCATCATATGTATACACTTCTTTACTACCATCAGAATTCACTTTACTTGTAAGGTTTCCATTATCGTTGTAGTAGTAACGACTTACACCTTTTGTACTTTCAACACTTTCTAATTGGTTTTTATCATTATATGTATACGTTTTAACACCTTCATCATTACTTGAAACACGTTTGTTTCCATACATATCGTATGTGTAAGATGTCTTAACTAATTTTCCATCTACATATTTACTACTTTCACTTAGCTCATCTGCATCATTATACACATAGTTATTTTCTTTGCCATCAATAACTTCTTTAACGACATTATCATTTGCATCATATGCATACGTACGGCTTTGTTCGAGTTTCTTATCCTTGTAGATATCTTGCTTTATTACATTTCCTAATTTGTCATAAGCAAATGTTGATTGCATATTTCCTTGCACAAGATCAACAAGCTCACCTCTATTGTTATATGAATACGTTGCAATTGTTGCATCGTTCTTTTTCACAGTAGACAACATACCATCTTTATAACTATAAGTAACGACGTCTTTATTTGCGTAAGTCATTTTAGATAATTGCTTATCTTTATTGTAAGCATAACTTACAGTTTCTTTGTTTGCATTTGTTGAAGTTAGCATTTGGTCAAATGCATCATATGTATATGTGATTGTGCCATTTGCACCTTCTGCTTTAATTAGGTTGTTTCGTTTATCATAACTGAAGGTTTGACTATTCTTTTGAATCTGGTTGTTATTGTTGTCATAAGCATATGTAATAATTGTGCCATCTGGTTTTGTTTCTTCAACTTTATTACCAAATACATCATATTTTGTTTTCTCTACATATCCATATTCATTTTTCTCATAGGTACATTGATTGAAATCATCATATGTATATACTGCCATTTTTGTTCCTACAGTTTTTGTAAGTGCATTTCCATTTCCATCATACGTATATCTAACAACACGTCCTTGTGCATTTTCAGCTTTTTCTAGTTGACCAAGTGTATCATAAGCAAATAGTTGTTTGATACCTCGCTTGTTTATAAAGCTAGTTTCATTTCCATTTGCATCAAATGTTCTTTGTTCTGTATTACCATTAGCATCTGTAATTGTAATTGCATTACCACTTTCATCATATGTAACACTTTGAATTACTTGCATACTTCCTTCATATTCTACAAGATATGCAGATGGACGATTGCATGCATCATATTGTGTTTCGATCACTTTTCCATACTCTGCTTCTTGGATTATATTCCCATTTGCATCGTATGTTTTTGTTTGTGCAGTTTTACCATTTACCTTTGTTTCAGTAAGTTGGTTTTTTGCATCATATACGTAACTTTCTTTGTATGTATCGTTTTCTACTTTCTCAAGAAGTTCTCCATATACATTGTATGTATATGCTGTTTTATAACCTGCAGCATCTTCAGTACTAACATTTCCATATGTATCATATGTGTAAGTTGTAACATTTGAATTTCCATCTTTTTTCGTTGCAACTTGATTGTAATCATTGTAGGTAAATTGTTCTTGCACGACATCATTTACACTTGTTTTTACATGATTTCCTTTTTCATCATAAACAGAAGTTGTTGTTTTATTTGCTGTTGTTTCTTTTACAACATTTCCTAGTACATCATAACTTCGTTTTGTAATGACACCATTATAGTCACTTTCTTCAATGATTTGACCATAGTCATCGTATACAAATGTCTTACTAAAACCTTCACTATTTGTTTCTTTGCTGACTTTATTTGCATCATTATATATGTATGTAATAGATCCACCAATAGCATCTTCTACCTTAACTAAACGTAGTGCATCATCATAACTATATAGCGTTTCAAACCCACGTGCATCTACTTCTTTTTCTAGCTGTTGGTATGCATTATATGAACTTTGTTTTGTATTTCCTAGTGCATCGATTTCCTTAGTTACATTTCCGTTAGCATCATATTCCGTTTTGCTGGTATTTCCTAATGCATCAGTTGTTGATACTTTTTGGTTTTTTGCATCGTATGTGTAAGTGATTGCATTACCTAATGCATCCACTTCTTTAGTCACATTTCCATTTGCATCATAACTTGTCGTCGTTTCACTCTTGCGTTTTACATCTGTCGTCTTCGTTAATTGACCCAGTCCATCATAACTATATGCTAATTCTTTATCACCAATGACTTCTTTGATTTTCTCATTACGTTTGTTGTATGCGTATGTTGTACTTACACCAAGCGGTGAAATACTTTCAATCACATTTCCATTTTTGTCGTACACTTGACTTGTTGTTCCTTGTGCATTTGTTGTAGAAATAACTTGTCCAAGTTGGTCATATGTATAGCTTGTTGTACGACCATATGCATCGATTTCAGTCAATTTTTGGTTATATACATCATAAGTGAAAGAACTACTTCTTCCATTGCTATCTTCTTCTTTAGTTACATTTCCATACACATCATAGCTTGTTGTTGTTTGTAGTTGTGTATATTGATCTGTTTTTGTTACTTGTCGACCAAAATGATCATACGTATAACTTTCATTCAGTTCTGTATTTTTCTTTGTTTTTACATCCCCATATTTGTTGTATGTAATACTTTCAATTAATGTACCTTCTTGATATGTATCAAGCAATTGATTGTATTTGCTATATGTAAATGATGTTGTAAATCCATATGGATCAACAACTGTAATGCATTGTCCTTTTTCGTTGTATGCATACGTTGTTGTATTTCCTAGAGCATCCTTTTCAGCAACAAGAAATCCTTGTGCATTATAAACATGTTCTACTGTATTTCCATTTTTATCGGTTTCTTTAATTAGATTTCCTTCACCATCATACGTTTGTGTTGATGTATTTCCTAATGCATCCGTTGTAGAAATGATTTCATCATCAAAGTTATATGTATACGAAGTCGTGAATCCTAATGGATCTGTTTCTTTGATCTTACGATTGTACACATCATACGCATACGTTGTGACCACACCATCTACATCTTCTTTTGTAATATTGTTATTACTATCGTAGGTATATGTTGTTACATGTTCAATCTCACCAATACTCACAGTCTTTGTTTTGATACGACTATATGCATCATACGTATACGTTGTTTTTTGTCCACGAATGTCGCTTTCTTCAGTTAAAAGTAAACCTGTATATACTTTACTTTCTTTGGTTCCATTGGTATATGCTTTTTCGATTTCACGGTTTTTATCATCATAGCTATATGTCGTTTCTAATCCAGCAGCATCAACATGTTTGATTAATAAATCTTGATCATATGTATCTGTACTTTCTTGTCCACGTACATCAATCGTTTTAATTACATGGTCTAAGGCATCATACGTATAACTTATTTCATTACCTAAGCCATCACTTTCCTTAATTAATCTAAGTTTAGCATCATAGGTATATGTTTTTGTAATTCCTTGTGCATCTGTTTCTTTGATACACTGGTTATTACTATCATAAACTTTCGAATTTGTTAGACTTCCTTTTTTACTAGCAATTACATTATTGTTTTTATCATATGTATTTGTAGTGATTCCACCAATGCGGTCACGATAACTTGTAATGTTTCCATTACCATCATAACCCCACTCTTCATAAGTCCCATCCGTATACGTTTTCTTAATCATTTGATTATTATCGTTATACAAATACGTTTGATTTTTACCCTGGTTATCACTTTCTTTCAACACGTTTCCACTTGCATCATACGTAAAGTTTTCAACTAGACCATTTGAATGTGTAATGCTGGCAATTTGATTTCCACTATATGTATATGTCTTTGATGCACCTGTAGCACTTGTTTCTGTTACTACACGATGATTTGCATCATACGTATATGTTGTAAATGTTCCATCTGCTAACGTATGTTTTACTAGATCATTTCCTTGATATGCAAAATACTCTACTCCACCATCACGACCCGTTTTACTTGTTACTTGGTGTGCGCTATTATACGTATAACTTTCTGTCGTTCCATCTGGATATGCGATTTCAAGTAAATCATGTTTATCATACGTATACGTTGTTTTATTTTGATCTTCATCGATTTTCTCAATAATATTGCCATACGTATCATAGCGATATGAACTGCTTGAACCATCTCCATAGGCAACTTTCGTTGTTTTAAAGTCTTCATGTTCATACGTCACTTTTGTATTATCAGCTAGAGTAATATCCGTCTTCTTATTTGTATAAGAAAACTTCATTTCTTGACCTTTTCCATCCTTTTGGCTTTTTACTTTACCTTCATCATCATAGGTATTTGTGGCAATAGTATTTCCATTTTTATCAATGATACTACGCATGAAATTCTTATCATCATAGTTATATGTTTCTTTGTGTCCTAACACATTTGTATATGATGTTAAATTACGTTTTGCATCATAAGTATAACTTACACTTTTTCCATTTGGTAATTGAATACTTTGCACTAAATTGTTTTCATTGTAGGTAAAACTAATTTCCTTTTCACCAACACGAATACTTTGAATTGCACCATATGCATCATAAGAAATAGTCGTTTTGTGTCCAGTTTTTTCAATGATAGTCACAAGTGTTCCATAACTATCAAATACATACGTTCTTCCAGTTTCAATATCAAAGATTTGAACTTCATCTTGTTTTACTTCAATTTCAATACGATCTGTCGTTTTTGGTGTATATCCATTTGCGGTTTTATCAATTTGAAGAATCTTCCCATCCCCTCTGAAAAATAAGATGTTTTTATTTTCATCATAGGTTACATATTGTTCCAAATTACTTGTAAACCCATTTCCAAACATATTTGAAACTTGTTCTCCCGTTGAGTTGTAGTAACGGTGGAAAGTAAATGCATCATAATCTTTTAAAGTGAAATCTTCTGTTTCATAGTAAAAGTTTCCATTGGTTGTCGTAATTGGATCCCCAATAGGACAAGTTCCATAACATTGTGGTCCTCGATATACATATTTAGCTTCATACGTAATCGTACGTAGTGGTGGTGTATAAACATCTTTTGGTACTTTGGTATTATCTTTCTTAAAGCGGATAAATAATACTTGTCCAGCATAGACACTATTGCTACTTTGATTATTATCCAGTTTGATTTGATCAATACTTACTCCATAATACGAAGCAATAGAACGTAATGTATCTCCATTTTTAACTTTATACTTGATAAATCCATCCGTTGTGATACTTTTTGCACTCTCTACACCATCTTTTTTAACCTTCATAACATACTCGTATAAAGTATCAAATTTTGGTATACTTTCTGCCTTTACATAATTTGTTGTATAGTTTTGACCCTCTTTATTTCCATTGTAAGATGGTTGTACTGTATGTCCACTTCCATATGGGTTTGTAAATACGATTGGATGAGAAAAATATGCTCCTCCTACACTCATGGAAAGAAGTTCATTAATAACTGTAGAGTTACCATCTTGTTTTTCATGTAATTTAAATACAGCTGTTGCATATGGTTTTATTAGACCATCTAAACTTAATGCTTTAAATCCATCATTTAGTTTACTAACAACACGTAGCTCTTGATCAAAATTTTCAATGGAAAGGTTTGGATCCACATCATAATCTTCACGATATTCAATCGTAATTCTTGGACGACTTGCTGTACTTTCACTATTAAAAACATTCGCAAATGCGTTAATTGACTCATCTTCTGCCTTTAATAATAGTGTTTTTTCAATCCCTTTGTACCGACTACTAACATAACCTGTAATATCAAATTTATAATATTTGTTTTTAACTCCTTCAACATTATTTGTTGATAGTTTTTTCTCTATAGTTGGTTGGGTATTCCAAGTTAGTGTATTTAAATTTGCATTGGCACATTCATACGCTTCAATGTTTTTTCCCATTAGGTGACTTACACCTTGCTCAATACCATCTTGCTCTTTAAATAATTCTAAGTTTGCCTTTTCAACACGCATGTTGTTTCCAAGATTTGGTTTATCGATGTAAAAATATGAACGGTTAACACCAGTTCGTACACCAATACCTGCCCAAAACTCGTTATCGTATCCAACAAACAAATCACTATATTGACTTGAACTAAAGTTTGGTGTTTCACTACGCACATAACAAGATGTAATATTCAATACTTCAAGATTTGCCGCTCTTGTGCTTAAAGCAATTGGATATACTTGAGCACTATCATTAATCCAAGTTTGATCTAAACTCAATGATACATGTACGCCATCCTGTGCATTTTCATATGTGATTTGACTGTTTCCAATCGCTTCTGTTGCACTTCGAATTGTTGGCTTGGCAAACACATATACATCTTGATCTGGATTATCACTACGATAAAACACAACTCCATCGTCTGTCTCTTTACTTGTCAAATGTTGACTAGTAAAAATAAAATCCAATGTAGATTTTTCAACAGGTCCATTGATATAGAACGTAGTAAATACTTTATTTGAACGTATTACATATTCCATATCGATGTTTTTATATACATTCGTAAATAAAATTACATTCTCTTTTACACTATAATGTGAAACATCTGCATCTGGTAAACTCCATTGCAAATCACTTGTTTCTTCATTTGTTACACGAACACTGTTTCCATCAATTTGTACATCAAGCAATCCATCTTTACTTTTATAAATTGCTTTATTTGAACGTGATCGATTTACGTTTTCTAATCGATCATCAATATCAACTAGTTTCCCATTTTCTTCTTTATGAATTGGTTCAAAATACGTTTCCTTAACGAAAACGCCTTTTTGAATTTCATACGTTTTTGAATTAATCTCACGCTTGTCTTCAACCTCTTCATACGATTCGTATGGATCACTTAAATCATAGTTACTTGCTTCCTTTGTAACTACAGCTTCTTCCTGGGCATCATCATTTGCATCATATACATTAACAATCTCTCTTTGTATATCTTTTTGATACATACTTCCATAACTTGCACCTGGAGTAATTCGATTTGACTGCGCAGCTAACACACGCAGCCCGGTATCAGATACTTGTAACAGCATCAGACACACTAAAAATACTGGTAATAGTTTCTTTCTCATGTCTATTCTTTCCCTTTTCATTCTATGTTTAATTATTTACACACACTTTTTGCATATGTTCGATATTCTTCATATGCTTTTTCTAAAGCATTCACACTTGCCTCAGTTTCTTTTTCTTTGAATTCTTTAACTGCTTTAATCAACACTTCTTGTTTTTTATACAATTGTTTTTGTTTTTTCCCCTCATGTTTCTTAAGCAGTTTATGCTGTTCAACTAATGCATCTTCATAGTCTTCATAATCTTCGTACCATTTTTCACTACATAGATCGCTACGTTCCAACAATATTTGTAACTCATCTGTATTAATTGATGCTAATTCACATACATTTTCAATGGTATCTGCTTTCTTTTGATCATCATCCTTAACACTTGTACATTGTTGCAAAAGCAGAAGTAATAACAGTAGCAACAACACAACAACTACATGCTTTACCTTAACTTCTTTTGTCTTTACGGTAAATAGTACCTTGTTCCAAATCTCTCTCAAAATGTTCCCCCTTTATAAAAAAAGTGCAAAGTAAAAAAACAAACGTTTTGTTTCTTAACTTCGCACACATAACATACACATTTTAACATATAATATATGTCATTTTCTATATATTTTTTGTGCTCTATTTTTATTTTCCTTTCTTGAATATGTTTCTTAAAAGAATTTGGAAATCATTGAAACATTTTAATCACCTATAAATTAGGTAACATTTTTTCAACTTCATTTATCATTTTAAAATCCGAACCTAATTCTTTTGCAATTCGTCTCTAACTTCAAAAGCGCGTTTCATATTTTTTTATCTTCAGACAAAGAAGTTGGATTCATTTGATCACTCATATCAAAATATGTTTCATAGTCTTTTTGTAATCCTTTCAATTCATCTTCTAACTGGTTTGAAAGTTTAATTCCTGCAATTCAATAGCCTATCCAAGTTTTCTTTTATATTCAAATTAATTGGATAGAATGTAATAATAAATTCGCTAGTTCTATATACAATTGTACACTTCGATAAGTACTACTATTTACTAAACATTCTACAAAGAACTCATCTCACTAACTCAAGCATCAATCGATGGTTCGTCTTAAAAATTAGATACTCCTGTAATTCTTTTATCAACGAAATCTGTGATACGACCGATTATAATATGTTATTATCCAGCAGATGAATTACCTTTTTTAAGCCATAATAACTTTCCAGCTGCATTTTAGTTATTATCACACCAGCTGCATTAAACTTTGCACTGTACTACCTGTTTTACTTAGTCATTTTACGAAAATTATTGACATGTTTACATAACATCCCTGCACCATATTAAATATTAGAATCTTTATTCATTATTTGATATTAACTCAAGATTTTCTTCATTTATAGTTTGTAAATCTATCGTATAACCTTCTATATCTAAGAATTCTACTTCATAAATATCATAACCTTCCGTCGCATATACAATAACACCTACCATATCTTTTTTTACTTTACCATTAATATCCTTTGTCACTTTTACCGTATCTAGTTCACGAAATTTCATACTATTCTCTCCTGTTATGAAGTGACCATTGTCAAGAGTAAATTTACATTCATAATAACCTTAATTATTAAATTGTCATCAATGGCACATAAAAGCCCCGAA
>NZ_SODD01000033.1 GCF_004365815.1 Breznakia blatticola | reverse complement strand
TCACAATTGGGAACGATTTAGAAATCGAGTACTTTATGCAATCAATGATGATAGTACCTATCGTATATATTCCACAAAGCTATAAAGGACTAGCCCATATGGGTTAGTCCTCTTAAGAAGTTTGGGGTACTTTTCACCCCAACTTATTTACTTGTGTTTTTTCTGCTCACCCCAAGTTTCTGCGGTGTGCCATCAAAAGTAAAACTCAGCAACTATAAAAGTCGCTGAGTTTTTTAGTCCTCTTTATTAGAAATTCGAAAGAAGGTAAAAAATATATATCCAACACCAATAAAGAAGCACAAACTAACCATATCCATTAGATATCGTAGAATTGCTTGTATCATAAAATGTCTCCTTTATTTTTATTGTAGTTCTTTTCTATCTTTTCGTCGGTAGTATTCATTCATACCAATAAGTATAAAAATCCCAAGGGATGCAAGAATGACACACAAATATCGTACTTGACTCATAGATTCTTCAGCACTTGCTTCGATCGAAATATAATCTGCTTTTACATTTACATCAATGGATGTATCTCCACAAATATCTTGTTTTTCTTTCTCACAAAGTGTCGTCGTTCCTTCATTTTGAATGTGCATTGTATTATCTTTTACTTTCACAACAGACTCATTACTACTTAACCAACGTTCTTCATTTGTAGAAGTATTTGTATTAGAAGAAAAGGTAAAGTAATCTGCTTCTAAATGTGGATGTAATTGTTGCAAATCCACATGTTTTTCAGCAACCACAATTGTGTATTTTGCAAGTTCTAAATGATTTTCTGTTTCTACAACAAGTTCAACATTCCCTGGTTGTAAGGCTTTAATTTGTCCACCTTGCAGTAAACCAACCGTTTCTTCATTGGATAACGTAAAATCAAGTGCAGATAATTCATAATCTGCAAGATCATCTTTAATAATTTGAATATTCTTCCCTACACTTGTTAGTACATACATTTCATTTCTTTCAGGTAAATGATACCCGAGCGTATACTTATCATTCTGATTTTCTGGTATGCAATCAATTGCATCTTTTTGTAGATTACAAACACCAGCAGATAAAGGCAGTGAAAGTGCAAAAGCAACTTTCAACATTGCTAGTTTATTAATGAACATGTTCCCCTCCATTTATCTATCCTCAACAAATTTCATTCTATCAAATATCTAAATACTTATCAATCATAATAATCACAAACTAAAATAAATATTTATAACGATATTTGGACATGTTTTATATACGTTTTGAACGTATTGATTTCTCTAGTATGCCATGTATATACAAATCAAAATAACTATATGTCATAAACAAACAGTTTTTTGTATTCAAAAGAAAAGAAGCTATCCAAATTTGGATAACCTCTCATTCATTTTATCTTCTTTGTCTACGATAGAATGTGTAAACCCATACCATCATTGATAATCCAAGTACAAGTAACCACCACTGTACTTGCGATGTATCTTGTGCTTGTACAGTTGATGTATGACTTTCTTTTTGCTTGTCATCATCTTTTGTAGCTGGTAGTGTTTCAACTACTTCTTTTTCTGGTTGTTTGTCATCTGGATTTGTCGGAGTTTCACCTTCCGGATCCTTTGGTGTTTCTTCTGGATCTTTAATTTCTGGTGTCTTCTCTACTTCTTTGAATTCAACTTCAATCGTATGATCTGCACTTACATCTGTGAAGCTGTAGGATTCAACCACTCCTACATCTACACCATCTACTATTACTTTTGCAATTTCATAGTCTGTATCTGCACTGAAACTAAAACTTGCATTCATACCTGCTTCTACTAACACTTCACCACTTGGCGAAATCGAACCATGTTGTCCTGCGGTTGCTTGAATTGTGTAGAATGTAACTTCTTCTTTTGCACGTTTTACTTGAATCATAGCATCCGTACTATTTCCTGCTAAATCTCGTGATGTAATCGTAATCATTGCTTCCTCTTGGTTTTCTGGTAAACATCCAACCAATGTAAAGTTTCCTTCTGCATCAGCTGTTTGTTCACTTGCAGTTGCAAGATTCATATGCATAAATAGTCCTGCTTCTGTAGTTCCAGTGACTGTAAAATTACCTTCTTCATCAGTTGTAATAACTCCATCTTCTGTATCCACAAATAAATTTGGTGCTTGATTGTCCACTTGTGAAATATAACTATAGAAACTACTATCACCATATGCATTAGTAGCTACAACTACAACTTGTGCATAGGATGTATCTGCTTCATGGCTAACACTTGTGGTAAAGCTTGCTTCGCTTGTTGTACTGTTTATAACACTTGCATCATTGATACGTACTTCATAACTACAATCTTGATCACTTTGGATATGTAAATCATATGTTCCTGTTGATAATACAGTTAAATCATCTGCAGCGCTATTAAATGTCGTTGCATTTGCAAATTGGACATCGAGTGTTGGATATGTCGCTTTTCGTAGTTGTTTTATTTCACTAACATATGAAGTTCCACTAATTGAAACTTCTTTACCAAGTGCCTTTGATTTCACAGTAACAAATGGCGTAATTTGCAGTTTGTATGATTTTCCACCTTCTAATCCCGAAAGCACTGCTTCATATGTATCATCATTTGAAGCACTTGCATCAATCGTATAAATTACTGGTGCATCATTTAATGCAACATCACTTCCATCAATACTTCCTTCTTTACGGTATACTTGGTTTCCATCTTCATCAAGTACACGTATTTCATAACTTGCTGCTTCATTATTTGCATTACTTGAAGCTTTCCAAGTTGCTTTGAAGGTATCACTTCCATGATCTTCAAAAACAAATTCTTCAACTGGGCTAGGCATATTTGCATTCGTAAATGTAATCGTATTGGTTTGATCTACGATTTTACTAAATACACTTCGTGCATTTTCATTTGTTTGCTCATAGTTACCATCTTCAGTTTGACGAACAGATTTTGCTTGTTGGTTATCACTTTCTGTATAAGTACCTTGAAGTACTCCATGTACATAGTACTCTCCACTTGCTAAATTAGAAGCAAAGCTATCTAAATCAACAGCAATTTGACCTGTGATTTTACCATCAACAATTGAAGTGGAATCTACTTCATAATTCCCTACATAAATTCCTTCATCACTGATATCATTTTTATCTTTATCCACATATACATCAACACTATAACTTTGTGTATCATCTAAATTTTGTAACGTGAAGTCCACTTGTTTGTTGGCATACGTAAAGTTACTGATTTCTTCCATCGGTTTTGCATTTAAACGCGTTACTGCAATCGATGATCCATCTTTTGAACGCACTTTCCATTTCGCACTTAAATTTCCATCCAGATTTACCATCATGGATTTCTCAGTTTCACTTACAACATCAAGTGCATTTACATGTGCGTAACTTAGTTCTTCTTCCGTATACGGTTGTGTATCACTTGCTGCTGTAGTACGCGGGAAATGCAGTGTATATGGAACATAACTTTGACTTGTTTCATCAAAGTATTCCACGATTACTTGATCACGTGTTCCGTTGATTGTTAAGAATTCGGTATCACGTACATTATCATACGTGTATTCGGTTTGTGGCATACGCATAAAGGCAAATGGCATTTGTGGATCAACAACTTCTACGTTGGTTCCAAAACTCATCAGTCCTACTGCATTATGATTTTCATCATAGATCACTTGGTCATGTACTGGCGAATTGTCTAGTAAAGAACGGAAGAAACTTACTTTCTTGTTTCCCCAACTGTAACGAACCCCAAATCCAATTCCAATAATCTTAAATTTTCCATGAATGTTATCACTTGAGATTCCAAGATTAATATCTAATAACTTAATTGGACCTACGCTAAACAGTCCTAAATTGATCTTTGGAATTTGAAGTCGTGCATATAAACTACCACTAAAGGTTGGACGCTTCTTCACAAAGTCATATCCAATAGATCCTTTTCCACCTCCACGGATAAATTCCGTGTCTTTGAAAATTTGGGCATCTACTTCATATTTTAATTCCATTGCTTGTTCTGAAAGATATAATCCTCCACCAAGTTTATTGAATGGTTCAAATTTAATGCTTCCAAGTTCAAATGAAGGACTTGCATCAAATGAGAACTCCGTTGGTCCTGCATTAATTTGCCCTTTCATATTTAACACTTCAAAGAAAGCCATGCTTGCTTTAATATTTGCGACAATCGGTGGATACACTTTATAGTTTTTATCAATTGTATCTTTTAATCCGGTGAAACCACCACCTCCACCAGTTAATTCCATGATGTTTGGTGGAATTACAGGAATTCCACTTCCCCCAACATAGAAATCAAGGGTGTCAGGCACAAGTGCTCCTGAACTTATTGGTGCAAGCGCTAGTTCTCCTTCAAATTCAAAAACGTTAAAATCTACACTTGCTTCAAATTCATATGTTCTTTCAAATGTATTAATGTTGGCTTGTGCTCTTGCGCTCAATTCCATGAATGGGATTGAATTTTCTGAAAGTTCAGCACTTCCATTTGCAATCGCACCTTTGACTTTCATCGCTCCATTTTCAACTGCCATGTGAAGTTGTTGTAACTCGACCATTGCTAAAGGAACACTTGAGAATGGAACATCAATACTCATCTTTCCACCAAAAACAATTTTTCCTTTTAGTAGAACAATATCTTCTAGTTCAACTGCTGTACCTGAAATTACTTTCACTTTTTTAATTTGGTTAAGTCCTTCTGTACCTGACCAACCTAAACGGATGTTCTCTTTTCCTTCTATATCGTATCCATCCGTTGTATATGCAACACCTTTATCTAGACGTAAAGAGAATTCTCGATCTTTTGATTTGAAGAATTGGAAACCTGCTGTAGATAATTCTCCACTTTCTCCTGCAAGCAATATTCCATCTTTGTCTTGTTGTAGGGTAATATTACTATCACCATACGCTGTATAGGTAATTACACCATTCATCAGTGTTTGACCTTCTAATAATTCATAAATTTCCGTCTCACGATTATATTGAATCGAACCTTTTAACGTAATTAACAATTCTTTTCCACTTGTTTTTTCAAGTAGATCTTGTTGGGAATCTGCTAAGACAATTTTATGTGTCTTTCCTTCTTGCGTAATTCCGACAATTGAGAATGGTTCATAACGTAATTTCTCATTTGTATATACTTTATACTTTACTGTATGTGTTCCAACTGTAATGTATAAATAGCCAAAGTCATCTTGCACATCAAATGTTTTTGCAATTTCTTTTTTTGTTTCTTCATCTAATGCAACTTTTAGTTGTCTACCTTGTTCCGTTACGACAGCTTTGCTTGGATCAATGCTTACATTTTCTTCAATGTTACTTGAACCACCAATACGAATCGTTTGAATTTGTTTCTTCAGTGTTTCATCTTCTAAGGCATCTAAACCATCTTCACCTTTAATTTGTCCAAGATTTTTTCCTCGTACATAGATTTCAGTTAAATCATAAATAATTGAATGATCTGAGAATAAATAATCAATTTCATATGATTCATATAACTTCTTTTCGTAAAGTGGTAATGTGTACGTTCTTTCTTCCTTTTGATTTTTATCATAAGCTGGAAGTGTGAAAGCAATACTTGCTTGGTAACCCACATTTCGATTTTGAATTTGTGAATCCACTTTAATGTTTGTAGCATCCACTCCTTCAAGTTGACCTACAGTAAACCCACGATATGCTTGGATGGATTGGACATCCAATTTAATGCGTTGACCAGGAGCAACATCTTTTGCAATCAGCTTATTTCCATATAGTTCAAACGCACTATTTGTACTACGAATATAATCCATGTCACCTAAATCAATTTCAACTCGATAACTTGGTTTCTTTTTCACATTTACATATATAATGAAGTCTTTTTCACCTTCAGGAACTGTAAATGAAATCGTACTTTCTTCACCAAATGATTTGATGTGTGTATCTGTAAACACATTTACTGGAGTTTCTTCGGTTTTTTCTAGTTCAAAATTGTAATCGCGCTCATATACTTCAACTGCATCTAAATAGTAATCACTATAATCCACACGTGCATCGATTGTAACTGTATCATTTGCATATACAGAATTTGTCGATACTGTAGCGTTTGTTAGATATTCACGATTTTCTTTTCCTAGAATTGAGATGCTTCTTTGACTTTTACTAATTGCTTCAACATAAATTGTCACATTTCCTTTTGGCATAAGGAAACGATATGTTTCACTCTTCACATCGTATGTATATGGAACTTCTATGTCAGTTCCATCACGCTTTACACGTAATTGCAATTTATGTGTATCCGTATTTTTAACTTTCGCACCTTTGAAAGCAACAACTTCATATGGCGCAAAACTTGTTTTTGCTTGTCCATCGACATCCGTAATTTCTAGTGTTTTTGATTCGGTTGTTGCACTTGCATCTATGTCGGCTTTTACACTATATTCGCTTTCATCAAGAGATGCTTGAAAATGAATTGGACGAGTTGCCTCATTTGAGCGCGTCGTTGATGATTTTTCTAACCATACATATACATCATACGTAGTCCCTTTTACTAAGTCGGTTGGTGCAATGCTAAGTTTTGTAAGATCGCTAGAACTTCCGCGACTGACAATCGTACGTACTCCATTTTCATCGGTATCAACAACTTTGTATTTTAGATAATAAGAACCAGGATTTGCGCCTTCTGGTAATTGGCTTTGAATAGAAAACTCACGCTCGAGTAGCAATCCATCTTTCAAAATATCTTGGCTACTGTCTTTAAGACCAGCAATGGTTAATGAACCAACATTCGCTTCAATATCTGCGACATTATCTTGAGTCAATGTAAGTTTTTCTGATTGAATATCTACAATATTTTTTACTTGAAGTTTTGTAATTGGACGGAAATACATATACGTATCTGGATCCATTGGCAAAATGGTATTCGCGAATACTTTCTCGCTATCATTTTTTGCAAATTGATAAAAGAAATCATAAACTGTCGGCTTTCCATCTTGTATCGTTCGTAAGAAATATGGTGCCTCTGATACAAATAAACGATTTGGTTTCCCTAGGTATTCCGTTAGAAAACTACTTGCAGCACCTCTACCAACAGCACCACCTTCATAATACTGTGTAGTTCCTGTTTCTTCTGCTGTTTTTTGATCACTACCAAATCCAATTAGACGCTTTTGTGCATCTTGATTTTTTGAATTTGATTTTTCAATTGCATTGGTAATGTAATACGGTAAGAAGAAACGTCCATCCGTTTCATCATATAGTTTGACAGTTTGTCCATTGTACTCTTTTGATCCAGAATAACTCACAACATGTGAAGTTGGCATATTCACTAATTCTGAGGAATTGAAATTTGTGGCAAATGAGTCGCTTCCTTCACCGTTCATATAGAGATTTAAATCGGAGTTTGACCAAAGCAACCCATCTTTTGCATCTATAGTATTTGGATTCTGGAATCGATTGATTTTAAATAGTTCATTGGCAACTAATAGAACTTCACCTGTTTTTTCTCCAGGAAGTACATCCCAAAGGAAACGACGACTTTTGTTTTCGTGCCAGTATGTAAATACATTAGGAAATCCAAATGGTGCTGTATCTTTTGAAACCCATTCTGCACTGTAATCAGGCACAGTTCCAGAACCAAGTCTAACTTTCTTTTTCACTCCTAGAGTGTTTTTCGTATCAGTTCCTGATAGATATCCAAGTAGATCAACACCATCATTTACATCACCTTTTTTTGTAACAAAAGTATCTTGATAGTTTTCAGTAGACGATGCTTGTGTCGCAATCTTTTCAGTTGCTTTCACTTCTTTTTTTGCTGTATATCCAACAATCGTTGAAATGTATGGTTCTGTTTCTGTTAATGCACCTTCAAAAGTTACTGCTAATGCAGCATCTTCAAGTGAGTCATCCTTTGTCGCATACGCAAATTGTTTATTTTGCATTTGTGCAAGTGAACCAATTTGTACTTTGCTTGTACAACTTGAAAACTGTCCATAGACTGACCCGTCATTATCACTACTTACAAATCCAGTTGGTATTTTATCTGTAAACGTTGTTGCTTGCTTAACTTCTGTGTCATCAAAATATAACGTTTGCGAATCTTTATACGTAATCGGAATGATGCTCATTGCTTTTACATTTGTTAGTGGTACTCCATTTTCAAATGCATCATAGCGAATACTTACACCATAGCTTTTTTGATCATCACTTTCAACGAAGGAAATCGATTGTACAATTTGGTATTGTTTTACATACCAAACACTTTGAATAGCACCTTCATCATCAATTGTTGGTGCTTCAAACATCGTTTCAAGTGCTACATCACTTGAACCATATGTATATACCTTTCCTTCAATTTCAAATATTGTCGTTCCCAATCGATCCTCATGAGGTTCATCATGACATTCTAAAATGGCAAAACGACCATTATCTTTATCCACATACACCGTGGTATTTTCTTTCGTACTTGTTACGTATTCCGTTAGTTTTGCATCCTTTGGTAGGATGGGTAGCTGTAAACTTGTAAGCACAATAAAAACGGATAACAGTACAACTGTAATCTTTTTCATACTACATCTCCCTTCGATATGTTCAATTATACACATAATTCATGCCATTCTAGAGGGGTACACCAATCCTTTCAGTAGCGCGAAAAGTTGTTGACAACGTATAATGGCTATGGTAAAGAATAGAAGACTTGAACGGGGGGATTTTATCATATGAGCATGACACAATTGATACGAATCGCAATTTGTGAAGATAATACTGCTGATGCTACACATCTTAAACAATTACTTGCACAAAGTGGATTTGAAACGCAAATTGAAGCATTTACAAGTGGTGAAGAGTTTATTGAACACATGCAACCATTTATCTATGACGTTATTTTCTTAGATATTTGCATGAAAGAAATTAATGGGATTACGCTTGCCGAGCACATTCGCAAACAAGACAGCCATACCCAACTTGTATTTACAACATCGAATAATGAATATGCGCTTGTTGGATATCGTGTACAAGCCCTACAATACCTAATCAAACCCGTAAAATCAGAGGACATCAATCAAGTACTCCAACAAGTACGTAAACAAAAAGAAGATGTACGATACATTCCATTTGTGAGTGAAGGAAAGCGGATTGATGTTGCTTGCCAGCGAATTATGTATATTGAAATCTATGGAAAGAACACAATGATTCATACTACAGATGGTCCAATATGTGTACACCTATCAATCGATGTAATGTCACAATTATTACCATCATCATTTGTGCGCACACATCGCTCCTACATCGTAAACTTCAACTACGTAAAAAAACTTGAAGAAGACTTCATTATGGAAAATGGAGCTAAAATTTATATTCGAAAGAAAGGTGCAGAAGAAATCAAGCAGAAATGGCACGATTTCTTAATTGAAAGCACGCGTGGTGATTCTCATGACATTTGATATGTTTAGCTATGTTCATGGAATCATTATCTTAATGATTGGTGTGTTATTAAGTTTTTATCCCGTTCGCAAGGAACTGGTCGTTTCATTATCTAGTGTTCTAGTTACTTCCTTTATGGCAAGTTGTATCTTTGCACTAATAAGTGCACTTGCAGATGGATATGTATTCAATTTATTACTACCAATCTTTTTGATTTGTGGCTTGTTGTATCATCACCATGTGCTTCAAGTGTCGATATATAAAAGTGCCTTTGTTGTTGCACTTGCTACCAACGTCTTTGTATTGCTAGCCTTATTATCTGATGGCTTAATCGCCTTTGCCTATGGATTTACATCTATGGCAAATTTAGATTATGACACAATTATGATGATTTGGAGTACCATTTGTATGATTATTGGAGGATGCATCGCACAATTTGTCTTGTCGAATTTTGTATATTCCACTATTGAGAAATTACAATTAACAAATTGGAAAACCTATTGGTTACTTCCTACTGTCTTCACGATTGCAATTACATCAATCGGTTTTACAAGTATTGCAAAACCAATTATCTTTACATTGTATATGTGTGTAATGGCAGTTGTTGAAGTAGTAACCATCAGTGTGCTATTTCACTTAATTGAAGTCAATGTAGATACGGCACAAACGATTTCCAAATTACAAGGTGAGAAAAAACACTTAGAGATTTTACACGATGAATATGAAACAATTCGTCGCTACTTTGAAAAATCGCAACAACTCCGTCACGATCAAAAACATCAATATCGTTTGATGCACACCTTGCTGCAACAAAATGCATATGATGAATTGAATGACTACATATCAAGTTTGAGTGAAAGTATTGCAACCAGTGATCATGTACGTTTCACAAATAACATTAATTTAAATGCAATTTTAAACTTCTATTATGATGTTGCTAGTCATGCAAATATCCAAACGCGCATTGCTTGTGATTTACCAACTGAAATTACTGCAGTTAAAGATAGTGATTTATGCATTGTCGTTGGTAATTTACTAGAAAATGCAATTGAGAGTTGTAGTGACATAAATGAAGCTACAAATATTAAATTACATATGTGTATTACAAGAGAAAACCTTGTAATTACGATGGATAATAGTTGTCATGGTTCCAATATTCAAAAGCATGAGGATACCTACATTTCTTCAAAAGTAAATGCACCTTCTGGCATTGGACTTTCTTCAATTTCAACCATTGTTAGTTCATATAATGGATATTGTAAGTTTTCAAATGATCGTAACCAGTTTTACAGTTCAATAGTGATTCCATTAACCGCTATATAATCATCTAGACACCGTAAAAAGGTGTCTTTTTTACACGAAAAAAGGACCAACCCAAAGGGTCAGTCCTGAAGTAATCGAAGAGGAACATCTCCGTTGCTTATATCATATTACGATTTTTTTCGTTTCTTTCTACTAAATAGTACACCGATTACTGCAAGAGAACCAACTAGTGCAAATGTGTTACGAAGCACACTTTTACTTACTTTTTGTGTTCCTGTACTTACATTAGAACCACTACCTTTTGTAGATGTATTGTTTCCTTTGCTTGGTAAACTTGGATCGGTTGGTTTGCTAGGATCCACGATTGGTGGAACACTCGGATCTTTTGGTGGTGTTGTATCGTCTTTTGGTGGCGTTACAACATCTTTTTTCCAAATTGCATATAATTCCACATTTGCACCACTGATTGTTAGTGAAGCATTAGAATCATACATAGTTCCTGAACCATCTTTGCTTGTATTCCAACCAACAAATGTGTATCCTTCACGTTTGAATGTTGAACCATCTAAGACAAGAACAACCTCATCTTTATTAAAGAATTCCACTTTCACAGCTTTGTATGAACCATCCGCTTCAATTACATAGTACGTAATTGAATATTTCACTACTGGTGTGTCAGCTATGAATTCCCAAGTTCCTGTAGCTGTTGCATCTTGTTTGTTGATGGTAATGCTGTCCATTCCATATCCTTTGAATACCCATTTTCCACCAGTGACAGTTACACTTGTTGATGTTGGTTGTACTAGTGTTACGACATTTCCATTAACAAGTTGTTCATGTTTTTGTGGTAGTAGGTTTAATACTTCAAGTGGAAGAGGACTTCCATCATTTGATACGAATGTGTAATCTACTTCATATTCATTTGCAGTGAAACGCCATGTTCCTGTGAATGTTTCATTTTTACCTGCAATTGTATATGTGTTCACATTGTATCCAACAAATTCCCAAACGCCATCTTTTGCAGCATCTACATACGTTGTTTGACTTGGAAGGGTTGCATTTACAACGTCTGTATCATGCACATTTTGATGTTCTGTTGGCAAGAAGTCCATCAACTCACTTGGTAGTGAAATACTTGGATCTTCACTTTCGAATTTGTAGTTTACGACATATTCATTAACTACTGGGTTTGCAATATATTCCCATTCTCCAGTGAATGTCGCACTTGCTTTATTAATGACAATTGGATC
Source organism: Breznakia blatticola (assembly GCF_004365815.1). Taxonomy (GTDB): domain Bacteria; phylum Bacillota_I; class Bacilli_A; order Erysipelotrichales; family Erysipelotrichaceae; genus Breznakia; species Breznakia blatticola. The sequence goes on along the minus strand of NZ_SODD01000033.1, from coordinate 17,798 downwards.
TGTATCATAACCATTAAATACCCATTTACCATCACTTACCACGACCTCATCAACTAACGGTTGTGTAGCAACTACGCTATCACCATGTACTTTTCCTGTATGTTTACTTGGTAGTAAATCCGTCACATCACTTGGTAATACACTTCTATCTTTTGCGACGAATTTGTAATCTACTTCGTATGTGTTTGCCACGAATTTCCATGTACCAGTAAATGTTGCATTGGCTTTATTAATGGTAATTGAATCTACATCATAGCCAACAAATTGCCATGTTCCATCTTTTGTATTATCTACTACGGATGTTACTGTAGGATCTACTTTGTTTACGGTTGCTCCATTGGCTACATTTGTATGTTTGCTTGGTAATAAAGCTGTTACATCACTTGGTAAAGTACTCCCATCATTTGATACGAACTTGTAATCTACTTCAAATGTATTTGGCACAAACTTCCATGTTCCAGTAAAGGTTGCATTGGCTTTATTAATTGTAATGCTATCTACATCATAGCCAACAAATTGCCATGTTCCACCTTTGGCATTATCGACCACAGATGTTGTTGTAGGATCTACTTTGTTTACCGTTACACCATTGGCTACATTTGTATGTTTGCTTGGTAATAAATCTGTTACATCACTAGGTAAAGTACTTCCATCGTTTGATACGAACTTGTAATCTACTTCAAATGTATTTGGCACAAATTTCCATGTTCCGGTAAATGTTGCATTGGCTTTGTTGATGGTAATGGTATTTACATCATAACCAACAAATTGCCATGTACCACCTTTGGCATTATCCACCACAGATGTGGATGTAGGATCTACTTTGTTTACTGTTGCTCCATTTGCTACATTTGTATGTTTGCTAGGTAGTAAATCAGTCACATCACTTGGTAATGTTAAGCTAGGATCTTGCGATACGAATGTATAGTTTACTTCGTACACTGCATCTTTTGTCCACTGTGCATATAGGATGGTATCACTTGAAATTGTAAATGTATCTCCAGCATTATACGCAATTCCTTTACCATCAGCTTTGGTGTTCCATCCAGCAAACGTATAACCATCACGAACAAGATCACCTACCGCTTTTGCTTGAATTGAATCTGTTGCAAGATATGGACTACTTGTATCAACTGGTACACTACCACTTGTATGTCCATTTCCATCATATGTTAAGGTAAATTTTTCTGCTTCTGCATCTACTTTTTCCCAAAGAGACCACATAATCATATTGTTTGTGATTGTGACGTATTGTCCTTCTTTGTAGATGATTGGTGCAGAGACCATTCGGTTTGTCCAACCAACAAATTTATATCCTTCTTTTTTCATGTCACCAGGACCTTTTAGTTGAACTAGATCTCCATTTTTATATGGTGAGCTTGCATCAACTGGTGCACTTCCTGTGACTGCGCTATCAGCAGCATAGTAAACAACTGTCCACTCTTTTGAAGTATCTGTTATTTTTTCCCATTTAGCGTATAGCTTTAATTGACTTGTCATAATTACTGGATCATTTTCTTTATATGTTTTTCCAGAACCATCAGCTTCTGTATTCCATCCTTTGAACTCATATCCATCTTTTACTAAGTCACCTTTATATGCTAATTTTGCACGTTCGTTTTCATTGTACTCTTTTGGATCTACTGGAACACTTCCATGTGTATGTCCATTTCCATCATAGATAATTTTCTTTGCTGGAACCCATTGTGCATATAAATCAACATCTTCACGAATCGTGAATGTTGCATTTGGTTTATATAATGTTCCAGAGTAATCTTCTTTTGTGTTCCATCCTAAGAAGAAATGATTTTCTTTTACAAGGTCCACATTGTCTTTTACAGTTACATTATCATTTTTCACATAAATCGAACTGTCTGTTGGTACATTACCACTTTCTGCTTGTGTTCCATGATATGTAACATGTAGTTCTTTTGACCACTGTGCATATAGTATAGTGTCATTTAAGATATTGAATGTTTCATTTGGTTGATAACTATCTCCAGAACCTTTAGGACTTGTATTCCATCCAGTAAAGATATATCCATCTTTTACTAGATCAAGTTTATCTGCAACAACAACTGGATCTTTTAATGTATATGGTGAACCTGTATCTACTGGTACACTTCCACTTGTTGCTCCATTTGCATCATAACTTACAGATAATGGAATACTCTTATCACGCCACTGTGCATACAATGTTACATCTCCATCAAATTGTACCACTTGATCTGGTTGGTATGTAATTCCTCTACCATCTGCTTGTGTATTCCAACCAACGAATTCAAATCCATTTTTTAGTAGTGTTCCTTGGCCAAGGATTGTTGCTTTTTCACTTCCTTTATATGGAGCATTAATATCGATTGGTTTTGAACCTGCAGTTTGTCCATTTCCGTTGTATGTGATGTTGTATGTGACATCATTTTCATCAACCCATTGTGGATAGAATAACACATTGCTTGTGACGACCATGTATTGTCCAGGTTTGTAGATTTTTGATCCACCAACAGCAATATTTCTCCATCCTGCAAAGATGTATCCATCTCTTTCTAAGTCACCTTTATCCATGACTTTTACAAGCGAACCATACTCATACGGTGAGTTTGCATCAACTGGTGCACTACCTGCAGTTGCTTGACTTCTACTATATACAACAGTTACATCTTCTTCTTTATCTTCAAGTTTTTTCCACTGTGCATATAGTGTCAAATCTTCTTTAATCATAAATTGTGCATTTAGTTTGTATGTTGTTCCGGATCCATCTGGTTCTGTATTCCATGAATCAAATTCATAGTTTTCTTTAACTAGTGTTCCATAATCAAGTGCTTTAATGACATCGATATCTGCATAACGGTTAGTATCCACTGGTGCACTACCATGTGTATTTCCGTTTCCATCATAATACATATGTAATTCAGGTTTCCAGTATGCATATAAGTCTACATCCCCTTTAATTGGGATACTGCTTCCTTCTTTGTATACTCCACCTGTATAATCTTCTGATGTACTCCATCCACGATGTACATAGCCATCTTTTTCTAAACCTGCACTGTTAAGTATATCTGCACGTTCTCCAGCAATGTATTGTTTTGTGTCAACTGGAGTATCGCCTTCTGTAGCATCCATGTTGTGATATGTTACAGTGTATAGTTTTGAAAACTGTGCATATAATGTAACATCATCTACAGCTACAAATGTATCATCTGCTACATAGTTAGTACCACTACCGTCTGCTTTGGTATTCCAACCAACAAAACGGTATCCATCTTTTACTAAATCCGTGTTATCTAATACAGTAACTTCACTGTTCACAGTATATGGAGAATCACTATCTACTGGTACACTTCCACTTGTTGCATCATTTGCATCATAAACTACGTTTAGTTTTGTGTTTGTATCACGCCACTGTGCATAAAGTACAGTATTTCTTACTAGATAATATTCATCGCCTTCTTGGTACATATCTCCACTACCGTCTGCTTTGGTATTCCAACCAATAAATGTTTTACCAGTATTCTTCATAGTTGCTGTACCTAATACTTTTACTTTACTTTTCTTAGCATAGGTTGCATTTGTATCAACTGGTGCAGCACCTGCAGTCATACCATTTCCATCATAAGTAATCGTATGTTGTTCTGTAACAACTGCTTGTGGTAATTCTAAATGCCAAACTCCACCACCAAACGTTGTTGTATACATGTATTTTGGATCACGACTATCTTCAATAACACGAGTCGGTACAGTAAACTGGAATCCGTCTAGTTTAATCCAGTCATCAAATGTTGTATCTGCACCTTTGTATGATACATATACTTCTCCACCTGTCGTATTACATAAATACAGTACATTATCGTTACGGCTATCTACTTGTAAATCATATACGTTTTCATTAGAAGGATAAATCAGTTTCCAAGTATGACCATCGTCACCTGAAACCCATCCTCCACCGAATTCACGTTTTCCTGGCGTACCGTTTAGTGAAGCTACTTTACCAGAAGCATAGATATTTCCTTTACTATCAAATGAAACACCACTGAATACAGATACATAGTCGTTACCTTTCCAGCTTGATTCCATATTTGCATTACTATTTGCATTACTTGGCATCGATGCTAATTTTGTCCATGTATCTTGTCCACGTTCTAAGTAATATACTGGACCATCTCCTGGGTGATAATCAATTAGTGCAAGTTTTCCTTCTTCAGTTCCAGTTTTTGCTCCTCCACCCATTTGGGCAAATACAACATAAAGTCTTGAGTAATCTGCATTGTATTCTAAACGCCAAGGCATTTGATATGGTTCATCTTCCATTCCCATATTGTATTTTTCCCAATGGATTCCTCCATCGGTTGAACGATACACACCATATCCAATACATGATGCATAGACAACTCGTTTATCGATTTCTTTTGGACTGTTTGGATCAATTACAACACTTGTGACCATTGCACGGTCAGGTAATCCAGTAATCCCATCATCTTCACGCACGGGTTGAGTTCCTAGTGTACCTGTTGCACTCCAAGTTGCACCACCATCAGTTGAACGCAACATTCCTCCAACCCATCTAAATCCTGTTTTATTTTCATCTTGCTTTGTCAAATCAGCTAATTTCAAAATATCGATGATATACGTACCAATATTTAAATCATGGCATCCATTCATTCCGGCAAATACAAGCCCTTCAATATCTGGGTCAAACTCTAATGAATATGCTGAATTTGAATAGTAGCTTTGGTGTGGAATCCCATTATTTTGCGAACGTCTCCATGTATCTCCACCATCTTTTGATTCAAATAAACCAACATCTGAGTAACTAATAAACATATGATTTTCATCAAATGGGTCAACATCTACATCCCAACTTGTGATTTGGTCAACTCCACGCGTTTTTCCAAATGCAGTTTCTGCATCAAAATCACTGTTTGTATCATACCAAGTGGCTCCTCCATCTCTTGATATGTATGCATTACCATGTGTCGATACCATGACGATATCTGGATTTGACTTACAAACAGAAATTCCTCGGTTCAATCCATTCCATGCGACAGATAAACTTCTTGCACTAAAAAGTTCGGTCCAGTTATGTTCAACAATGTTTTTTGAATCCCAACCTTTCAGTACTGTTTCCCATGTTTTTCCACCGTCTGTTGATTTTGTAACTCCAGTTCCTAATGAGTTATGTTTTCCTTTAGACGATGTATAAGTTAAATAAACATTTTCATCATATACTGCAACACCATAATAGGTAATATCACTACCTGCCTCTGGTTCTACAGAACCATTTGAAATGTTTGTCCATGTTCTACCTTCATCCTCTGTTTTCATTAAATCAAGGTAGGTATATACTTCATTTCCATTCTTATCATACGTAATAATATTTTCAATTGCATAAATCACCATTTTTTTAGTGACTGGATCATAATACATATCTCCATTTCTTGAAGTCATAGTTGATAAGGTTTTATATGTTTTACTTCCATTATCAATGATTTCAAAAAATCCATCACTCGTATATAAACCAATACGTCTTTCATCTTTTGGTGATTCTGGATCAATATGTATTTTTACATATTTCTCAATACTTGTTGGTGAGTATTGCCATGCAGACATTGTATTCATCGGCCACTGTGCAAGTACTTCCCAAGTTTTTCCATTATCGGTTGTTTTTACTAATTCAGGTACTGCTTGATCTTTTTGCCCTCTTTGGAAATAGTAAATTGTATTTGGGTCATCTGGATCCACCTCTAAAGCCATTACACGGCTTTTTGGCGTTGCACTTGCATCATGGTAAGTGAATTCCACCCCTTCTTGAATCCCTGATACGGTTTCTTTAATATTCTCTTTTGTTGGATAGAAACGTTCGTAATCTAATCCTTTGTTGTGAGAAACCCAAATATGTGTGTTATACGCATACACAACATTTGGATCATGTTTACTAAATGAGAACTTTGCACTTCCACCTAGGTTTCTTTGCACCCAACTTTTCCCACCATCAACTGATGTAAACGAACCTGACATATCTGTTGTCATAAGTAAGTTGTTTTCATCTTGCGGGTTTACGATAGGGTTGAATAAAGCCCCACCTCCACCAGGTCCAATCGTATGTGCATCAAGATCTGATGACTGAGTTGTTATCTCATTTTCTTTTCTAAGCACGGACAAGTCCTGTCCAAAAAGCACACTTAGATCACTTAATAACATCCCCATTATGACTACGACAATCATAATGCTCTTCGAAATGTATTTCTTCATAATCCTTCCTTTCTTATATCTACTTGTGTAGTACGTATCAAAAAAGCACTACAAAAGCCCCTGAAACTTTTCTCCAGTACATATAAGACAATAGAATTAAAAAAAACTCTCACTTTTTCCTTTGGTGAGAGTTATCGATACAAATACATGTTCGCTTTACTTGTTTGTATACAGAATATTTTTTTCAATTTCTTGATAAATATAGTCACTGACTTCTTGCTTATCTTTGCCTTTGTACATCTCATAAGTAAGTGGTGTACCATAAGTAATCGATAAGTTTCTGTTTTTGTCTTTCTTATCATCAATGCAATACGCATTATTTAAAGTAATTGGGACAATCGTTGCTTTTGCCAGAAAAGCTGGTTGCAATGCACCTGCCTTAAATGGATTCATCTGATCATGGCGTGATCGTGTTCCTTCTGGGAAAATCAATAATCGTTTTCCTTGTTTTAAACGTCTAGCTGCTTCACGTAGCATATAGACATTTCCTTCACGCGTATCTGAATCAAAGTGAATAACACCTAAACATACGGCAATACGACCAAAGATGGGCAATTTCTCATTTTTCTTCTTTGAAATAAAGGCCATTGGATATGGACAACTTGCCACAACAAGTGCAGGGTCCAACGTTCCTTGATGATTGGAAACAAATAGTATTGCGCCTGTTTCAGGAATATTTTCTTTTCCCTCTACTTTTAACGTATAACCAAGTACTTTTAATACACGATTGCTATGTTTTAGAAAACATTGATAAATCTTGTTTTCATCTTTACCTTTTAAGCGAATGGCATCAAACCAAGCAAATGGTAAGAAAGGGATGACTTTAATAATTTGCCAAAGACTCATGTTTTATTCCTCCCAAATTGCATACGCTATTGCAAATGCCTGCTCATGCGCGATGGATATGTGAATGACATACCCATCGACAAGACAAACAGGTTTGCCATTTTCATCGTTGAGAATTTCAATGTTTGTGATGAGTTTCATTTCATTACATGCTTTATAAATCGCTTCTTTCGCGGCGAAACGACCAGCAAGAAATTCAAGTTTTCGTTGTTTATTTTTCAAGGTTTCATAGAGTGTAATCTCTGATGCAGTTAAGATCTTAGCTGCAAAAGCTGCTTGATTTTGCTCTATTCGTGAAATCTCAACGATGTCACAGCCAATTCCTTTAATCATGTTATGCTCCTACAGCACACATGATTTCACCCTTTACTGCTACTTTACCATCTACACTAGCCTCTACATCTGCAAAGTAGATTCCTGCGCGTTGGTTCGTTAATGTAACTTTAAGGGTTAAGACATCTCCAGGAATCACTTGTTGTTTAAAACGAAGTTTATTGATTCCTGCAAAATAACCGATTTTTCCTTTATTTTCTTCTTTTGATAATAAAAGTACACATCCAGTTTGTGCAAGTGCTTCTACAATTAACACACCTGGCATTACATGTTTTTCTGGAAAGTGTCCAAGAAAATGCATTTCATTTGTACTTACACATTTCGTTCCAATAATCGTTTTTCCATCTTCACTAATTTCATCAATACGATCAACTAGATGAAATGGATAACGATGAGGAATAATTTGTTGGATTTCATTTGAATTGTATACCATGTTAGTTCTCCCATTTCTTGAAGATTAAACTGACATTGTGTCCACCAAATCCAAGGGAATTACTCATAGCATATGTCATATCTACATGACGCCCTTCATTTGGTACGATATCTAAGTCACATTCTTCATCTGCTTCTTTATAGTTAATAGTTGCAGGCACAAAGCTATCTTGAATCGCTTTAATTGTGATTAATGCTTCAACTGCTCCACTTGCTCCTAATAGATGTCCTGTATTACTTTTTGTTGATGAAACCATCAGTTTTGATGCATGTGTTGCAAACGCACTTTTAATTGCTGCAGTTTCGGTTTTATCATTCATCGGTGTACTTGTTCCATGTGCATTTACGTATGTAATATCACTTGCTTCAACGTTTGCATCTTGAATGGCATTACGCATCGCTTGTGCACCACCTGAACCATCACCAATCGGAGCGGTAATATGATATGCATCACATGATGAACCATATCCTACGATTTCTCCATAGATTTTAGCATTACGTTTTTTTGCATGTTCCAATTCTTCTAAAACTAAAATCGCTGCTCCTTCTCCCATAACAAATCCACTACGTTCTTTATCAAAAGGAATACTTGCACGTGTTTTGTCTTCACCTGTATGTAACGCGCGCATGCTACTAAATCCAGCGACTGCTAGTGGTGTAATACTTGCTTCGGTACCACCTGCTAACATGACTTCTTGATAGCCATCACGAATCTTATGGAATGCTTCACCGATTGCATTACTTCCTGCAGCACAAGCAGTTACTTGACTACTACAGTGTCCTTTAGCTTGTACATCAATAGCAACACTGCCTGCTGCTAAGTTAACTAGTGCCATCGGAATAAAGTATGGTGAGACACGACTTGGTCCACGATCTTGTAAGTTATCTTCAGCGTTTTCGATTGTTTCAATTCCACCAATCCCCGAAGCAACAATGACTCCAAAACGAGTCGCATCAATTGCTTCGACATTTAATTGTGAATCTTCCATTGCTTGTTTTGCCGCAATGCGTGCAAACTGTGTAAAACGATCATTAAACTTTAAGTCACGTTTTGTGAAGTAAACTTCCATATCTAAATCTTTTACTTCTCCAGCAAGCTTTGCTTTAAAGTCTGTTGTATCAAAATGCGTAATCTTATCAATTCCACATACGCCATCTTTAATTGCTTGCCATGTATCTGGTGCATTATTTCCAACAGGACTTAAAGCACCCATTCCTGTAATTACTACTCTACGTTTCATGTAAACCTCTACATTACCATTCCGCCATCAACGTGAAGAACTTGTCCTGTCACATAACGGCTTTTATCACTTGCTAAAAAGCTAACCATATTTGCTACATCTTCCATCGTTCCAAAATCTTTCATTGGAATATTTGTTAGGATGGCTTGTTTTACATCATCTGTTAATACATCTGTCATTTTTGTACTGATAAATCCAGGTGCAATTGCATTAACTGTAATTCCTCGTGGTGCAACTTCACGTGCAACACTTTTGGTAAGACCGATAATTCCAGCTTTACTTGCTGCATAGTTTGCTTGTCCCACATTTCCAATTAAACCAATAACACTTGCCATCGAAATAATAGATCCACTGCGTTGTTTCATCATCGGTTTCATTACGTGTTTGATACAGTTCCATGTTCCTTTTAAGTTCACATCGATAACTGCATCGAAGTCTTGTTCACTCATTCGAAGCATCAATGTATCTTTGGTAATTCCTGAGTTATTAACTAGCACATCGATTTTTCCAAATACGTTAATCACTTCATCTACCATGTTTTGTACTGCATCGTAGTCAGTCACATCAGTATGAACACATAGTGTTTTTACACCAAATGCTTCACACTGTTTTGCGGTATCTAATGCAGGTGTTTCATCACCAATATAGTTAATGACGATATCATACCCTTCTTTTGCCATATTTAAGGCAATGGCTTGACCAATTCCTTGGCTTGCTCCTGTTATTAATGCAACTTTATTCATTTGCTTTTACCTCTTTTATCATCGCTTCTAAACTTGCTTGATCTTCTACACTATATACGTTTACATCACGTGAAATCTTACGCACAAATCCTTTTAATGTTGATCCTGGTCCAATTTCAATAAAGGTTGTTACACCTTGTGCAATCATGTATTCGATACTTTGTGTAAAATACACACTACTTTGGATTTGTTTTTCAAGAATATCAACTAAATCTGCTTGTTCTTCTTTTCCACTAATGTTATACACCACAGGTAAATTTGGACTACGTAGTTCTGCTTGTTGTAGTACACTACGAAGCTTACTTCCTGCTTCTTTTAATAAACTAGAATGGAAAGCTCCACTCACTTGTAATGGAATGACACGACGTGCTCCTTTTTCAACTAAAGCTTCACTAGCCAGTTCCATTGCTTTGGTTGTACCTGTAATAACGATTTGTCCAGGGCAGTTATAGTTTGCAATTTGACATAACTCACCTTGTTCGTTGATTTCATCACATACTTCTTGAATTAGTGTCGCATCTAAGTTAAGTACAGCTGCCATACCCGTTGTACCTGCAGGTAATGCATTTGCCATCAATTGCCCACGCTTACGGGTAATTGTAGCAGCATCTTGATAACTCATTGCACCTGCATAAGCTAATGCACTATACTCACCTAAGCTCAAACCAGCCACATAATCAGGCGTAATCCCATAACTTGAAATGACACTTGCAATCGCTAAAGAGGTCGTTAGAATCGCGCTCTGTGCGTATGCTGTATCATTCAACATATCAGCAGGTCCTTCAAAACATAATTTCTTTACATCATAATCTAGTTGCATTCCATCATAAACAGATGCAGCCAATGCATACTGATCATATAGTTCTTTACCCATCCCTACTTTTTGGGCACCTTGACCGGCAAATAAGAATCCAATTTTCATATCTATTCCCCCAAAGCTTGTAACGTTTCTCGTTTTAATTCATCAATTAAAGCGTCGACAGTTACAATTTCTTTTACTTTATGTGCATTACTACCAACAAAGACTAATCCATTGTCGATATTACCTTTTACACTTTGAATCAATGCTTCACTTATACAATATGGTGTATCTGAAGGATTACATGGTGTTAAACAATTCAAACAACTACGAATTGCAATATTCCCACGTTCCTTTTGTTTTTGCATAAATGAATTCATAATTCCACGACCTGGAAATCCTGTAGGACTTTGTACAATCTCAATATCACTTTCAGTACAGTCAACAACTGCTTGTTTGAAGTTGCTATGTGCATCGCATTCTTCTGTCGCAATAAAGCGTGTTCCCATCTGGACACCATCTGCACCTAGCTTTAACATACTTGCAATATCATGCCCATCATAAATTCCACCTGCCATAAATACAGGTATTTTACGTTCATATTTCTCTTCGAAGATTTTCAATTCGCTTTTGACTTCGTGATAAATTGTTTCTAGTGACTCACAAGTGTCATTTACTAAATCGTCTTTTTTAAAGCCAAGATGACCACCCGCTTCGCTACCTTCAATCACTACAAAATCAGGAGCGACTTGATGACGTTTATCCCAAATCTTACAAACAAGTTTTGCCGCTTTTCCACTTGAGACGATCGGTGCAAGTAAAATACTTGCATCATCAACCATACTTGGTAAATCCAGTGGCAATCCTGCACCTGAAATAATCGCATCTACTTTTGCCTTAACCGCTGCTTTTACATATTCAACATAGTTTTTACTGGCTGCCATAATATTGACACCAATCAAACCTTTTCCTAAAGCAATATCACGTGCTTTTTTTACTTCATCAATTAGCGCTTGGCAATTGCTTGCAAGATTCTCTGTACGAAAGTTTGGTAAACGATATCCAGGATGTGCTGCACTAATAACACCCATACAGCCATTACTTGCAACTGCTCCAGCAAGATTTCCTAAAGATACTCCAACTCCCATACCACCTTGAATCAAAGGAAACGAGAATGTCTTATCTTTGATTGTTAGTTGTTGCATGATAATTCCTCTTGTTTACTTTGTAAGTTTTCAAGTTGAACTTTACTGTCACAAACAATTCCGTCCAATATTTCCTGAAGACTTTTTTCTTCTTTAATCATTCCAGCGATTTGGCCAATCATTACTGACCCCATTTGCATATCCCCATCAAATACAGCTTTACGAAGTGCACCAAGTGTAAGTTTTTCTAATTCTTCTCGGTCCGCTGCTTCTGCTTCTAATTTTGTATATGTACGTGACATTTTATTTTTTAGGATACGTACGGGTGAGTTCATACTACGACCAGTAACAACTGTATCTGTATCTTTTGCCTTAATGACAGCTTTTTTATAGTTCTCGTGTACTGGACATTCATTAGCAACTAATAAACATGTACCTACTTGAACTCCGACAGCCCCTAGTGCAAGTGCTGCATTAAATCCACGTCCATCAGCAATTCCTCCAGCAGCAATAACTGGAATACTCACTGCATCACAAACTTGCGGAACTAATGACATCGTTGTTTGTTCACCAACGTGTCCACCAGCTTCTCCACCTTCAACAATCAATGCATCTGCTCCAGAGCGTTCCATACGAATTGCTAAAGCAACACTTGGCACAACTGGAAATACTTTTGCCCCACTGGCTTTTAACATTTCCATATACGGTCCTGGGTTACCAGCCCCAGTTGTAATTACTGCAACTTTTTCTTTGGCAATCATTTCCATTAACTCTTTCGTATATGGGTTCATCATCATAACATTGACCCCAAATGGTTTATCAGTTAATGACTTACATGTATGAATTGCATTACGTGCTTCTTCAACATTCATCGCTCCAGTTCCAATAATTCCAAGACCTCCACAGTTACTAACTGCAGCAGCAAATTCTGCTGTAGCAATATTTGCCATCGCTCCTTGAATAATTGGATATTTAATATTTAACATTTTATGTAACATGTTTTTCTCCTTAGAATTCGATCAGACTTGCAGCACATGTAAATCCTGCACCAAAGCCAACCACTACTACTGTTTTACCTTCGCAAACAATTCCTTGTTCGATTGCTTCTGCTAAGGCAATCGGAATACTTCCACCTGAAGTATTTCCATATTTATGTAAATTGGTGAATACTTTAGCATCATCAATTTTCATTCGTTTTGTGACATTATTGATAATCCGTATATTGGCTTGATGTGGAATTAAGACATCTACATCTTCAATACGCATGTTTGCTTTTTCGAGAACAGCTTCTACTGCTTCTTGTAATGCTTTTACCGCAAAACGGAATACTTCGCTCCCATTTTGATACAAGTATCCAATCTCATGATTTCCATTTTTTAGCAAGTCATGGGTTGGTAGACCTGGACAAATAAGTTGTCCTTGCATATCTCCTGTCGCATTTGCATAGTGGAACATTTGTTTATCCGTTTCTTCTTGACTCATAACAACAGCTCCAGCACCATCACCAAATAAAATGCATGTATTACGATCTGTATAATCAACAATTTTACTGTTTAGATCTACACCTACAACAAGTGCACATGTATACTCACTCAACATATAACTTGCAACTTGTAAGGCATATACAAATCCTGTACAAGCTGCACTTAGATCAAATGCCATCATCTTTACATCTTGTAACCCAAGCTTTCCTTGGATGATACACGCAGTTGATGGTGTGATATTGTCTGGCGTCATTGTTGCACAAATTAATAAATCAATATCCTTTGGATCAATTTTGGCATTTTCAATTGCCATCTTTGCAGCTTTCGTTGCTAGATCACTAGTATTTTCATCCGTTGAAATACGACGCTCTTTGATTCCTGTTCTAGAAACAATCCATTCATCATTGGTATCTACAATCGTAGACATTGCATCATTATCAACTGTATGTGCACCTAGTGCATATCCACTTCCAAGTACCTTACGATTCTTCATATGCTTCACTTCCCATTCGACGATATTTTTCATATCGTTTTTCAATTAAATCTTTTGTCTTTAACTTTTGAAGTTGCTTTAATTCATCACGAATATAGATATGCATGCTATTTGCAACTTCTTTTACATCTTTTTGCGCACCACCAAGCGGTTCTTTAATAATCGCATCGATAACTTTTTTACTTAATAAGTCATAAGATGTCAGTTTCATTTGTTTTGCCGCTTCTTTGGCCAGACTTGCATCTTTCCATAAAATTGAGGCAAAGCCTTCAGGTGATAAGATTGAGTACACTGCATTTTCTAGCATTGCCAAACGATCCGCTACACTTAATGCAAGTGCTCCTCCACTTCCACCTTCACCAATTACAATGGAAATAATAGGTACTTCTAAAGTTGAGAACACTTCTAAACATTTTGCGATTGCTTCTGCTTGTCCACGCTCTTCTGCTTCTTTACCAGGAAATGCTCCTGAGGTATCTACTAAATTGATAATTGGACGTTTAAACTTCTCTGCTTGTTTTGCAAGTCGTAACGCTTTTCGATACCCTTCTGGTGAACACATTCCAAAATTTCGTTCCAAATTCTCTTCTGTGTTTTTCCCTTTAGCTTGTGCAAGTACAGTCACCGCTTTTCCTTCAAACGTAGCAAGACCTCCTATAAGGGCTTTATCATCACGTACTCCACGGTCTCCATGCAATTCCATAAAGTCAGGAAACAACAAGGCTATATAGTCTTGTGCTTTTGGACGTTCACTATGTCTAGCTAAATAAACACGGTCCCATGCTTCCAAGTTTTTATATGTTTCTTCTTGAATACGTAAAATCTGCGCATCAATTTCTGCATAATAGCTTGGATCCATATTATCTGCTTTTGCTTTTTCAGCTTCCAATGATTGGATTAAGATTTCACATTCTTTTAAATTCATTATGCGCTACCCTACATGGAATGAAAGTAGTTTATATAAGGTATCCTTTAGATCCTTACGTTCTACAATTGCATCCACAAATCCTTTCTCAAGTAGAAATTCACTACGTTGGAATTCTTTTGGTAATACTTCATTGATTGTTTTCTCTATAACACGTCTACCAGCAAAGCCAATAAGTGCATTTGGTTCTGCTAGAATAATATCGCCTAGCATTGCAAACGATGCACTTACACCACCAGTTGTCGGATTAGTAAGTAAACTAATATATAGTAAACCTGCTTGATTATGACGCGCAATAGCAGCACTTGTTTTTGCCATTTGCATCAATGAATCGATTCCTTCTTGCATACGTGCTCCACCACTTGTACATGAAATAAGTAAGGGTAGTTTTTTCTTAGTTGCTAGTTCAATTGCACGAGTGATTTTCTCACCAACCACACTTCCCATACTACCCATCATAAAATTACTATCCATGATTGCGACAACGAGTTTGATTCCATGAATCTTTCCAGTTCCACATATAACAGCTTCATTTAATCCAGTTGCACGTTTATATTTATCTAGTTTGTCTGCATACCCTTCAAAAGTTGACCCATCACTTGTTAGTAAAGCATCCATTTCACGAAAGCTATCATGATCCAATAATTGACGGATTCTTTCTCTAGCGCTTAACTTTAAGTGATGCGCACAACGTGGACATACATACAAATTCGAAACGAAATCTTCATACGGTAAACTTGCATTACATACTTCACAACTTTTTAAAATATCATCAGGTACTTCTTTTGGTTCCACCTGATGTACTACTTTATTTCGTGAACGATTGAAGATTGATAATCGTTCTTGTCTTTTTTTAAATAAATTCTCCATTTGCTACTAACTCCTTTATGTAGGATTCAGCAAAACCTGTATCGTATTTTCCTTCTACAAATTTTGGTGCATGCAATACTAAATAATGAAATTCAATATTGGTATGCACACCATCAATAATTAATTCACTTAATGCACTACGCATCTTTTTTATACATGCTAAACGCGTTGGTGCAAATGTTATCAACTTTAAAATCATTGAATCGTAGTACGGTGGAATTTCATATCCACAATATACAGCCGAATCGCTTCGCACTCCTTTACCTCCAGGGATGTGTAAGAAATTAATCTTTCCTGGACTTGGTGCAAAATCATGAGCGATATTTTCCGCATTGATACGACACTCTAAGGCATATCCTTGACGAACGATATCTGCTTGTTTGTATTTGAGCACAATACCATCTGCAGAGCGAATTTGTTCCTTGATGATATCTACACCTGTAATCATTTCACTGATTGGGTGTTCAACCTGTACTCTTGTATTCATTTCCATAAAATAAAAATGATTGTTTTTATCTAATAAGAACTCAATGGTTCCTACTGAGTTATAACCCACATACTTTGCTGCGCGTACTGCTGCATCTAACATTTCTTGACGTGTGGTATCATCCAGTATATGACAAGGAGCTTCCTCGATCATTTTCTGATTCCGTCTTTGGAATGAACAATCACGTTCAAACAAGTGAATGACATTTCCATGTTTATCAGCAAGTAGTTGGACTTCAATGTGTTTTGGATTTTCCAAGTATTTTTCCATATATACATCATCATCACCAAAACATGCCATCGCTTCTGCTTTAGCTGCTTTAAAGTTCGCAACATACGTATCTTCATCACGCACGATACGCATACCACGTCCTCCTCCACCACTACTAGCTTTGATAATGACAGGAAATCCCATACTTTTAGCAAGAACTAAACCTTCTTGTGCATCTGCTAGGATTTGTTTGCTTCCAGGAATTACTGGAACGTTTGCTTCCATCATCATTTGACGAGCTTTACTTTTATTCCCCATCTTTTCAATGATTTCTGGATCTGGCCCAACAAAAATTAGACCACAACTTTGTACAAGTCTAGCAAACTTTGGATTTTCACTTAGAAATCCAAATCCTGGATGAATGGCATCACAGCCTGTACTACATGCAGCTTGAATGATGTTATTCATATCTAAATAGGATTCATTCACACGTGGTCCACCAATACAAATGGCTTCATCAGCTAGTTGAGTATGAAGTGCATCCTTATCTGCTGTTGAATATAAGGCAACACTTTGAATTCCCATCTCTTTACACGCACGAATGATGCGAACTGCAATTTCACCACGGTTCGCAATACATAGTTTCTGTATCATATGACACCTAATCGATGATCATTAGCACATCATCAAATTGCACCATATCACCATTGTTTTTAGCAATCCATGCAACGCGTCCTGCTTGTGGTGCTTTAATTTCATTTAGCACTTTCATCGCTTCAATAATACAAAGTGTATCTCCAGCTTTTACTTGACTTCCCACCTCAACAAATGGTGCATCATTCTCTGAAGGTGCTGCATAATATGTACCAACAAGTGGGCTTTTAATATCAGTCCCAGTTACTTGGTTTGTGCTTTCTTCAGTTACACTCGCTACAGGTGCACTCACGCTTACAGGTGCAGGTGTACTTATATACTCCACACTAGCTCCTGGTTTTTCCATTGCGATTTTTATATCATCAACTTCCAATTCCATCTTTGCTAGTGAACTATCTTCAAATAAAGCAATAATAGCTTTGATTTTACTTGTATCCATATCCTATATCTCCTTTAAAAAAAAGCTAAGAAATCTTAGCTTCTACTTATTTCTTTGCGTTAACAATATCGATGATATCTTGAACTGTTTCTAATTTAGCTAGTTCTTCATCTTCGATGCGTACATCGAATTCTGTTTCTAATTCAAGTGCTAATTCAACTGCACTTAGTGAATCGATTCCTAAATCATCTTTTAAGTTTGCTTCAGGCTTTACGTCGTCCGCATCAACGTTAATTGCCTCAACTAATACTCTTTTTACATCTTCTAACATATGTTTATGCCTCCTTTTAAATAAACCTTTGAAACTCAAAGTTGTTTTTATTATACATACTTGGATAGTCAAAGTAAATAGGTTTGGCTTAATTCAACCGATGCGCACCTAACTTAGATTGTTACATGTATGATGATACATTGAAATGTAAGATTACCATATAAAAATAAGGAAGGT
>NZ_SODD01000032.1 GCF_004365815.1 Breznakia blatticola | reverse complement strand
AAACTGTCGAAACATGTTGGAAAGCCGTATACGTTAGTAGCGTACGTACGGTTTGATAAGGGGCGATTGAAGTAATTCAGTCGCCTACTTTTTATGTATTCATAAGTTTATTACAGATAAGAAACAATGCATTTTATAAAGGAAAGGTCGTATATGACTGAAAACGAACTGTCTATGTCAATTGTGTCAATTCTTGTATTTTAATGGATAGAATAATTTTTTTAAAAAGTGTGGAAGTTTTTATAAAAACGGTGTGTCACTCATTATACCAAGAGGAAAAAATGTGAGGAGTGATGTAGAAATGTGATGTGAAAGGAAGGAAATTGGTGTGAAAAATAAATTTAATTATGTTGATGAGACGGTGATTCGAAAAGCACAACACGGGGATGTAGATGCATTTTCATCAATCTACAAAGCACACTACAATCAAGTGTATTTTGTGGCGTGTCAGTATTACAGGGATGAGGAAATTGCAAAAGATATCGTTCAGGAAGTATTCATTCTCGTTTTTCGAAAAATCAAAGAACTAAGAAACCCGGAGGCTTTTAGTTTATGGTTGCGAAAAATAACATACTCAGTATGTATGAATCAAGGACGACGAAAGATGCAAATTATTGACTTAGGTGAAAATAAGAGTATTGAAGATTTTAAAGATCATAAAGGCGTATCAGCTGCCAAAGAATTCGAAAATACAAGAATTAAAGAAGTTATTTTCGAATCATTAGATACGATGAGTGATTCATTAAAAGAGGTAGGATTGTTGCGGTACTATGAAGGATTACAAATTGAAGAAATTGCTGAACTTTTAGTGATTCCAAAAGGAACAGTGAATTCAAGATTGAATCGAATTCGTAAGAAGCTACAAGTAGATTTAAAGAACCAAGGGATATCACCAAACAGTTACGTGTTTGCTTTATCACCGATGATCTTACAAACGTTGTATCGGGAATTTAGTACACGATTTGTATTAAACCAACAAGCTAGTATGGAAATATTACAATCCATATTGCAACCAAAACATGTTGCGAAAACTGCAGTCTTGTTAAAACTGTTGTTTGGAGGAGCTATTGGGGCAGGTGTGATTGCTGGAGCAATTATATTCATTCCATCTTCTCAACCAACACCTGTAAAACAAGAGCCAGTAAAGCAAGAAGTAATAGTTCATGCAAAAATAAAAAATATTACATATAACGAGGCTTGGACAAATAAAGCTGTACCATTACATGTGGAAACAACAGATGGACAGTACGATGAGATATGGATTGATGGCAAAAAAGAAGATGCCATTACAGAAAATGGGAAACATAAAGTTCAGTTAGTATCAAAGGGAAAAGTTATTGACGAAAAGGAAATAGAAATATCAAATATTGATATTTATAGTCCAAATGGAACTTATAAAAAAGAGAGTGATACATTTACGTATTACCTATATGATGATGCATCAACTATCGATAGTAACAGCATACGGTTTTATCGTGATGAGCAAAGAAGTTCATCGTACACATATGATGCAGAAAATCATATTTTGAGAATTGTTTCTCCAGGGAAAAGTATAGATTATTTTTATATTAGTGATTATGCCGGAAATGAGTTAGAAATAGTGATTCATTAAAAAGAAAAAGGATGGAAATATATGATGACAAGAAAAGTAAAGAGAATACATAATGCAAGTAAATTATTACTTGTGTGTATCATTGCTTTAACAAGCATGGTAGCACATACATATGCATCAGAAGTTGATGTAATGCAAGCAGGTACAACGAAAAATGGAACAATTAATGAACCAAGTTGGAGTGCAAATGAGAGTGTAAGTACACAAGCAGAATTGGAAGCCGCAATTGTAAGTGCAACTCAACCAACAACGATTCAATTGAGTCAGGACATTGTACTGACTTCCACAATTACAATTCCTACGGATAAAGTGATTGCACTTACATCTTCAACAAATACAGTTGCACTAGATGGGAATGGTGCAGTTCGTGTAATTCATAATTATGGAACATTGTATGTAAAAGATATGGTAATTAAAAATGGACTTCATCCAGATCGCGGTTCAGCAATCTATAATGAAGCAAGTGCAGTACTTGTACAACAAGGTGCGATCATTGAAGACAATGTACATACTGGAGGTAGTTTACATGATGTGACTATCAATAAAATGTCTGGTGGTACAGTATATAATGAAGGAATGTTTACTTTGCAAAGTGGAGTAATTCGTAATAATCAAGCAGCAAATGGTGGTGGAGTTCAAAACTACAATGGTGCGACATTTATTATGGAAAACGGTGAAATATCAAACAACACAACAAAGCAATCTGGTGGGGCAATTCAAACTACTGGTGCAAGTGTTGTCATTAATGGAGGAAAGATTTCTCACAACAGAACTACCACAAGTGGTGGTGCGATATATGCGCATACACGTACTGTAGATGCATTTACTGAAATATCATCAAGTGTAGTAATAACAGGTGGTGAAATTTCTAACAATGCTGGTGAATGTGGTGGAGCAATTCATAGCGTTGGTTCACCGGTTACTATTTATGGAGGAACAATTTCAAATAACACTGCAACGAATAGTGGTGGTGGACTCTATGGAATACTTGGTACAGCAATGACGATTTATGGTGGTCGTATTGATAGGAACACAGCAGATCTTCGTGGAGGAGGAATAAGTATTAGTGACAATTCTTCTTCACTTACAATTTATAATGTTGAATTATTAAATAATACTGCTGCTGAATTTGGTGGTGCGATTGATAATGGTGTAGATATGATTATGCATGATGGAGTTATTAGTGGAAATACATCGAAAAATGGTGGAGCAATTTTCCAATCAAAAACAAGTGCTACGATCAAAATCGACAAAGCAACAATTTCAAATAATGTGGCTTCAGTTGATGGTGGAGCAATCTTGATACGATATATTGATCCAAAGCAAGTACAACCTTCACATGCATCACAACTAGAGAAGATTAAGATCGGTGCTGATGTTGTATTCTCAAACAATAAAGCTTCATTCTCAACTAGACTTCGTAAAGAACATGAAGTACTTCATGCAGATAAAATAAAAACAACTACATTTACAGCACCATTTACACATGCATACAATAATAATGATATAAGCTATCGAGACTATTTAAAGACGGTTACTTTTGATCCAAATGGTGGCTCTTTAGAAGATGATGAGCCACGCCTTACACCTAGTGAAGAAACAATTGATTCATTACCTTCAGAGCCAGTGCGTGATGGATATACATTCGTTGAATGGAATACAGAACCAGATGGTTCAGGATATACATTTACAGATAAAACAAAAGTGGATGATGATGTAACTATCTATGCAGTATGGGAAAAGAATGATGATCCAGTTGATCCAGTTGATCCAGTTGATCCAGTAGACCCAGTAGATCCAGTAGACCCAGTAGATCCAGTAGACCCAGTAGACCCAGTAGACCCGGTTGATCCAGTAGACCCGGTTGATCCAGTAGATCCAGTTGATCCAGTAGACCCAGTAGATCCAGTGGACCCAGTTGATCCAATTGATCCAGTAGATCCAGTGAAACCTGTGGATCCAGTAAAACCAGGAAATGATAAAAATACAGAACTACGTCCAAGTGTAGCAAATCCAAGTGCAACAACAACTGTAAAAACAGGTGATACAACATCTGTAGGTGTTTATTTTGCACTAGCAATACTTGCAGGATGCATGATTCTTGTGCTTCAAGTGAGAAATGCAAAAAAGACGGGTAAGGATGTATAATTTATAATATAGAGAAACAGGTAGGAAACTACTTGTTTTCTTTTGTAACTGGACGAAATGATGCTTTGCAAGTATACTTGGGAGTGCAAACCAAAGAAAGTAAAGATAATGAAGAAATTTAATACATACGGATTTGAAAAAGATATTGTAAAAGCAATAGATACGTTAGGTTATATACAACCTACAAAGGTTCAAGAACAGTTATTTCCTGTGATTTTAAACAATGAAGATGCGATTGTGAAATCACAAACAGGAAGTGGAAAAACTGCTGCTTTTGCAGTGCCTATTTTAAATCAACTGCAATGGGATATTCGAACACCGCAAGTACTTGTTTTAGTGCCAACTAGAGAACTTGCATTACAAGTAAAAGATGAAATGTTTAATCTAGGTAGATATAAACGACTAAATACACAAGCTATATTTGGAAAGATGTCTTTTGAAGGACAAAGAAAACAATTAGCACAACGTACACATGCTGTCGTTGGAACTCCTGGACGTGTACTTGATCATTTACAACAAAATACACTCGATGTAAGCAATATTAAGTATGTCGTGATTGATGAAGCAGATGAAATGTTTACAATGGGTTTTGAAGAAGAAATGCATCAAATTCTACAACAACTGCCATCAAATCGTGTAAATATATTGCTATCAGCAACACTAGATGAACATATTGAAAAACTATGTTCAAGATATATGAAGAAGCCTACGTATATTGAAGTAACAAGTGAGCGAAATGTCTTTGATATGATACATCAAGATGCATACGAAGCAGACAATAAAGATGAATTGCTACAGGCTATCTTAATAAACGAAAATCCTGAAAGTGCAATTGTTTTCTGTAATATGCAAGAAACAGTAAATCATGTAGCAAGTGAAATTCTATTTGATACAAAAGTTGCGCGTAAGTTACATGGTGGAATGGATCAAAAAGATCGAATCAAAGTAATTACAGACTTTAAACTGGGATATTTTCGTTATTTAATTGCAACTGATGTTGCAGCTAGAGGTCTAGATATTGAAAAGGTTGAATTGATTGTAAATTATGATGTTCCCACAGATGTACAAACCTATGTACATCGTATTGGACGAACAGGTCGTATAGATCATGAAGGAAAAGCAATAACATTATTTGAGCCACAACAAAGAAAGCAGATCAAAGCATTTGAAGATGAACTACAGACAATAATTCAAATGCAGACACCATTACATATGGAAGATGTAGAAGATAAACGACAAATATATGAACAAACACTACAACAAAAACGCAAACTTATTAAAGAAAAGAGTCTAGCATTTAACAATGATATTATGAAGTTGCATATTAATGCTGGAAAGAAAACGAAGATGCGTGCTGGTGATATTGTAGGTGCAATTACTTCTATTGAAGGAATTCATGCTGAAGATATTGGCGTGATTGCAATTGTTGATGTTTCTACATTTGTTGAAATCTTGAATGGTAAAGGTCAGAAAGTATTTGATGCACTACAAAACTTGCCAATCAAAGGAAGAATACGTAATGTAAGTAAAGCGAACATCACAAAATACGAACAAGATATTCGTGACCAAGATTTTTCTGAATAATGTAAAAGTGTATTAAAATGAGTTGATTAAAGCCATACATTTTATTATACATAGTTTAACAAGTATAAAACTAAAGAAGTGGAGCCATGCAAAAGACAAAATCAATAAAATTAGATACAATAAACGTGTAGTAATTTATATATATTAGGAAAGGAATGTTGAATTATGGAAAAAACTATATATCAAAAGCAACCAAACTTAGATTATCGTAGTTTAGTTATGGTTTATTTCAATGGAAGTGAACGTTATCTTGCTCACTCATTTATCCATAATGGACGTGAAGGGAAGTATTTGTCAATCTTATATAAAGATCCATTACCTGAAGGAGATTTTATTGCAGGTTGGAACTATTTAGATGATAATTCGTTCTCGATGGTAATGGTTCCAGAAGTATCACAAGAACTAGCAGTAGAAGATTTCTATGCTGCTTGGAATCCAGATATGATAACAAAAGGAATCGAAATTATTGAAGTTAAAGGATTTGATGAAATCAATCGTTTAATGGCAGATCCAGAAGTAAACCAACAAGAGTTTTTATTTTTTGGAAGAAAGTAGAAAAGCGCACAATCGTGCGTTTTTATTTTAGCCAAAAGATAGTATGATATACTTACATAGGTGATATTATGAATACAGAAATGATACTGATTGGATTACTTATTATATTAATTGCACTGCTACTTGTCGTGCTTTTTGTTGTATTGAAGCAACAGAAACACGAAGATCATGAAGAACTTGATCGACTACAAAAACAACTACTTGATTTTCAACTCGCGATAAGTCAAAGTGTGCGAAATGATATGAATATGTTAAATGAGAATACAGCAGAAAAACTAAACAAGATGCAACAAAGCTTAAACCAACAAGTCAATGTATCTTTTGAGTCAACAGGGAAAGTGTTTCGCGAAGTGATGAATCAAATTGGTAAGATTGATAAAACACAAGAACAGTTAACACTACTTTCACATGACATATCAAGTTTGCATAACATATTAAATGATAAGAAAACGCGTGGAATTTATGGAGAAGTAGAATTATATCAAATTTTAGAAAACGCATTTGGTTTAGATCAAACACGCTATCAAAAACAGTATAAATTATCAAATGGACATATTGTAGATGCGATTATTTTTGGAAATGATGCATTAGGCAAAATTCCAGTGGATTCAAAGTTTCCTTTAGAGAATTTCAATCGTTTAATGGATCCTGAATTAGTACAAGCTCAAAAAACTACAGTTTACAATATGTTTAAACACGATGTGAAAAAGCATATTGATGCAATTGCAACAAAGTATTTAATTAAAGATGAAACCAGTGAGTTTGCGTATATGTTTATTCCAGCAGAAGCGATATTTTCATATATTAGTTCAAACATGGAAGAAGTTATAACGTACTCATATCAAAAACATGTCTATTTAGTTTCACCAACAACCTTAATGGCATATATTACTGCGATTAAAGCACTATATTTAGGACAACAAAAAAATGAAAAGATGCAAGATATTCAAATGGAGTTGAATAAACTTGCAGTGGAGTTTGATCGTTTTACTGATCGTTATCAAGCAGTTGCTAATGATTTACAACGAACACATAAAGATATGCAACAAGTACTAATTACTGCAAATAAAATAGAAAAACGCTTTAGACAAATTGAAGCAGTTGAACTTGAAGAAGTGAGTGAGACACCAAATTTGCCAACAATGTAGACAAAAATACCAAATCTTTGTAAATGTATGTTACTTCTCTTTATATCGACTATAATGAATGTATAAACAAAGAATCCAAAAGGTTCAAACATAAATGGAGGTGTTGCGATGGATGTTGAAATCATAACCAACAGCCAAAGAAAAGTAAAACTTCAAAAGAATAGGAGGGGAGTAAATTAGAAATATTGGTTGATGGTATTGTCTTCCAAAAGAATAATGAAAGAAGTAAGGATGTAAGGTCCTTGCTTTTTTTGTAGTCCATATAAAAAGATATGAGTGCTTTCAATGATATGTAATGTGAAACTTGATATACTTGTTCGAGTAAAAAGGAAAAATATTTTTATTAGGAGAGAAAAAATAGGTTGACATAACAGTTAAGTGCGTGTATTATTCAATTACTTAAATGTTAAGTAACTTAAGTATTGCGGAGGTGAGTATGCCAAGTAAAGATCGTGCGAGAAAATTTAGAGAAATGATGTATATGGCACGTCGTTTAAAACCAAGAGAGGATTGCCATGAAATAAAGCATCAAGATATGATGTTTTTAAATGGAATTAAGAAAATTGGAAATGGAGAACCAATTAAAATTAGTCAAATTGCCAAGAAATTCCGTTTTAGTGCACCAGCTGCGACGCAAGTTGTGCGTAAACTTGAAGAACGTGGTTTGGTTGAACGTATTATTCGAGATGACGATCGAAGAAGTGTTTACATTCAAGTATCTGAATTAGCAAATATAGAAATTCGTAAAATTGAAACCCAAATGAATCAACGCGTAAATGCAATTCTTGATTATTTAGGTGATGAAGATACGGATCAACTATTTCGTATTATGGAGAAAATGGTGAAATACCTTGACGAAGAAGAGAAGGAAAGGAACTGCAAATGATAAGAACGTTTAAATACTTAAAGAAGTATTGGTGGATGTTACTGATGGTTGTGGGTTTATTATATGGACAAGCACAAGCAGAATTAGCGCTACCAGATTATATGAGTGACATCATCAGTAACGGTATACAAGCTGGTGGGTTCGATAGTGGTGTCCCTGAGATGATGAGTAAGGATACGTATGACCATACGTTGATTTTTATGAATACTAAAGAAGCAAAAGTGATGGAAGATAGTTATGAATATATCGCATTTGCGGATATTAAAAATGACGAACTACCTGAAGAAATCGATTTATCAAATACAAGCGTTATTAAAGATAGTGGGATTTATGTACTAAAAGATCTTAGTGATGCAAAATTTGAAAAACTGGATGAAGTAATGAATGTTCCATTCCTTATGGTGAATGGAATGGAAAGCATTAGTAATGGAAATGCAAGTTACTTGGATGAAGATCAAGCAAAACAAATGCAAGAAGTCATGGACAATCTTCCAGAAGGTATGAGTATTTTTGATGCCTTACAAATGCAACCAAAAGAAGAAACATTAAAGATGGTTGATGAGCAAAAAGCAAAATTGGAAGAGCTTGGTTCTATGGCAAGTATGTCAATGGTGAAAGGTGAATATGAACGTTTAGGTGTAGATACACAACGGGTTCAAAACAATTACATCTTTGCCACAGGAACAAAGATGCTTGCAATTTCACTAGGTGGAGTAATTTGTGCTATCTTAGTTGGATTCATCGCGAGTTTAATTGGAAATGGTGTTGCTAGGCGAATGCGTCAAGATGTATTTGAAAAAGTGGAAAGTTTCTCAAATGAAGAATTCAATAAATTCTCAACAGCAAGTTTGATTACACGTACAACAAATGATATCCAACAAATTCAAATGATTCTAATTATGGGAATGCGAATTATTATTTATTCACCAATTCTAGCCTTTGGTGCGATTATGAGGGTGTTGAATGATGGTTCGGGTATGATTTGGATTATTGTGTTAGTCGTTGCAGTTATTATGGGTATTATGGCTACTACATTTGCAGTTGCTGGTCCAAAATTCAAAATCGTTCAAAAACTAATTGATAAAATCAACTTAGTTATGCGTGAAGACTTAAGTGGAATGTTAGTTATTCGTGCTTTCCATACTGAAAAGTATGAAGAAGCAAGAATGGAAAAAGCAAACCGCGATCAAATGAAAGTACAACTATTTACTGGTCGTACGATGGCAGTAGTTATGCCGCTAGTGCAATTTATTTTCAGTGCGACAAGTTTACTTATTGTATGGGTTGCAGCACATCAAATTGATTTAGGTAATATGCAAATTGGTCAAATGATTGCCTTTATTCAATATGCGATGCAAATCATTATGTCATTTATGATGATTGCGATCATTTCAATTATGCTGCCAAGAGCATCTGCATCAGCTGCACGTGTATTTGAAGTGTTGAACACAAAATTACATATTCAAGATCCAGAAACTCCAAAAACATTCGATACAAATGAAAAAGGATATGTGGAATTCAAAAATGTTTCGTTCCGTTACCCAGGAGCGGAAGAAGATGTATTACATGATATTAGTTTTGTGGCAAAACCAAGACAAACTACTGCGTTCATAGGAAGTACAGGATCTGGAAAAAGTACAATTGTGAATTTGATTCCACGTTTCTTTGATACAACAGGTGGAACGATCGAAGTAGATGGTGTAAACATCAAAGATGTAACCCAACAAGAACTTCGTAAGAAAATTGGTTTAGTACCACAAAAAGGAGTGTTATTCTCTGGTACAATCGAAAGCAATATTAAATATAGTGATGAAAACATGAGTGATAAGCAAATGCAACTTGCTGCAGATGTTGCACAAGCAACTGAGTTTATCTCACAAAAACCAGAAGGATTTGAAAGTGAAATCGCGCAAGGTGGATCCAATGTTTCTGGTGGGCAAAAACAAAGATTATCGATTGCTCGTGCAGTTGCTAAAAACCCAGAGATTTATATCTTTGATGATAGTTTTAGTGCCTTAGACTTTAAAACGGATGCAACAGTTCGTGAAGCATTAAATAAACTTGTTGAAAAAACAGGAAGTACGATTCTTGTGGTTGCACAACGTGTTTCTTCAATTATGCAAGCAGATCAAATTATCGTGCTTGATGAAGGAAGTATTGTTGCTAAAGGTACACATGAAGAACTTATGAAATCATGTGAGGTATACCAAGAAATTGCGTATTCTCAATTAAGTAAGGAGGAGCTAGACAATGAGTAATCAACAACAAAAACAAAGAAGAGCTCCTCAAATGGGCTTTGGTCATGGTGGAAACCGCGGTGGTACAGAAAAAGCAAAAGACTTCAAAAAAGCTGTACGTCAGATGATGGGATACATCTCTGCATATAAAATTCAATTAATCGTAATTATGATATTTGCGGTTTTAAGTACAATCTTTATGATTGTTGGTCCAAAGATTCTTGGAGAAGCAACCGATATACTAGTTACAGGAATTACCAATAAAATATCTGGTAAAGGTGGTATTGATTTTGATGGCATCTTAGACATTATTGTGAAATTGCTAGGAATGTATTTATTTAGTGCATTATGTGGTTATATTCAAGGATTTATGATGACAGGTATGACCCAAAAGATCGCCTATAACTTACGTAATGAAATTACTGAAAAAATTAATCGTTTACCACTTTCATACTTTGACAAAACAAGTCAAGGAGATGTGTTAAGTCGTGTAACCAATGATGTGGATACCTTATCGCAAGGTTTACAGCAATCCGTAACAAACTTAATTACATCTGTGATTTCAGTTATTGGATATGCAATCATGATGTTTAGTGTATCGTGGATGATGACAATTGTAGCTTTACTTGTCTTGCCATTTTCAGCAATCATTGTCATGATGATTACCAAACGTTCACAACCTCTGTTCTTTGCCCAACAACAATCACTTGGTGCATTAAATGGACACGTTGAAGAAATGTATGGTGGACACATGATAGTTAAAGCCTTTAATGGTGAAGAAGATAGTGTCCAACAATTTAAAGAATACAATGATCAACTGTACAAGTCAGGTTGGAAATCACAATTCTTAAGTGGACTTATGATGCCAATTACGCAATTTATTGGAAACGTTGGATATGTTCTTGTATGTTTAGTTGGAGGATACTTAAGTGTAAACTCGACCGTTTCGATTCTTGGTTTAACAATTACAGGTGTTGGAATTTCAATTGGTGGAATTCAATCCTTTATTACATATGTACGTTCATTCAACCAACCAATCAGTCAAATGGCACAAATTATGAACCAATTACAATCTGCAGCAGCAGCTAGTGAACGTGTCTTTGAATTCCTTGGTGAAAAAGAAATGGAACCAGATACAGCAAACCCTGTAGAAATCTATGATGAAAAAGGGAATATCATCATTCCTAGTACAGTTACATTTGATAACGTTAAATTTGGATACTCACCAGATAAAATGGTAATTAATGATTTCAGTTTACGTGTTGGTGAAGGGCAAAAAGTTGCCATCGTTGGTCCAACTGGAGCTGGTAAAACAACTATAGTAAAACTATTGATGCGTTTTTATGAGTTGAATGGTGGTGCCATTTATGTAGGGGATCACAACATTGATGACTTTAGACGTGAAGACTTACGTAGTATGTTTGGAATGGTATTACAAGATGCTTGGCTATTTAGTGGAACCGTAATGGAAAACTTGCGTTATGCAAAACTAGATGCAACTGATGAAGAAGTTTACGAAGCAAGTAAAACAGCAAGAGTTGATCACTTTGTGAAAACGTTAGATCAAGGATATAACACGATGCTTGATGAAGAAACTAGTAATATTTCACAAGGACAAAAACAATTACTTACGATTGCTCGTGCATTCTTAGCGGATCCAAAAATCCTTATTCTTGATGAGGCAACAAGTAATGTAGATACACGTACCGAAGTGCTTATTCAAGAAGGAATGGATGAGTTAATGAAAGGTCGTACAAGTTTTGTAATTGCGCATAGATTATCGACAATCCGTAATGCGGATGTAATCATCGTTATGGATAAAGGTGATATTGTGGAAATTGGAGACCATGATGAGCTATTGGCAAAAGATGGTTTCTATGCAAAACTATACAATGCACAATTTGAGGAAGGCGAAGAATAGTCATCCTATAAAAACCCTGTATATATGCAGGGTTTTATGTTAATTGATTGTTATATTAATATAAGCATATTATCATTATAATATTGACATTATAAAAAAATAATTTATAATTTAATTAAGGATATAGTTATTTAGCTATTAGGGAAGGGACGTAATTATATCTGATGATCTTTGCCAAAAGATCCTTACCTGGAGAAGTGGTAGATGTTGCTCTATCACTTTTCTTAAGATATAAAAAAGATAATAATGCGTAAACATAAAAAGACTTCTTCCAAGTAATTCTCTCTCGTAAAGAAGTCTTTTTATGTTGTATAAATGGATGAAAGCATCAAAGAGTGCAAACTTTTCATTTTCTTGTTTGCAAATGGTATAATCTAGATATGGATTTGAAAAGTATTAAAGTGACACCAAAGAAACGTGAGATTTTGCAACTGATGCATATTGATTCTGTAGAAGACTTATTGGTGCATTATCCGTTTCGTTATGAAGACCAAAATGTAAAACCTTTTGCGGATTGGTTACTTGAAGAAAAGGTCTTTTTTTCGTGTACGATTATCAATCAAGCAAAAGTTCAATACTTTGGTGGAAAACGAAGTGTGACACGTTTTAAAGCGATGTATGATGAAGAAGAATTGAGTCTAACATTATTTAATCGTCCTTGGATTTCAGCATTTCGTGTCGGACATACGATTACGGTTTCAGGTAAATACCAGGGAAATGGTAAAGTGCTAGTCATGTCATATAATACACAGCCGATTGAAGAACAACTAGGGATTATTCCTGTCTATAATACAAAAGATGGACTCTCACAAAAGGATTTGCGTAAGTATCTAGCAAATGCATTAGATAGTTGCATGATTGAAGAGTTTATTCCTGATACTTTAAAAGAAACCTATAAGCTAGTATCACGCAAGCAAGCACTACATGATATTCATTTTCCAAAAAACTATGAGTCAGTGAAGCAAGCGATTCGGTATTTGAAATATGAAGAATTTTTAAAATTCCAATTAACGATTCAATATTACAAAATGGTAAATGTAGAAAAGAGTAAGGTTGCGAAAGTATTTGCGATAGACAAAGTTGAGCAATTAATCCAAGGATTACCATATATGCTTACAGACGATCAAAGACAAGCGATATCAGAAACTTTAGCTGATTTACAATCTACACATATAATGTATCGCTTAGTTCAAGGGGATGTCGGAAGTGGAAAAACAATTGTAGCGACTATTGCAATGTATGCAAACACGCTAACTGGTATGCAATCTGCACTACTTGCACCAACTGAGATACTTGCTAAACAACACTATGCCAATGTCGAGCGTGTATTAAAACCCTATGATGTGCGGGTAGGCTTACTTTACTCTGCACTGCCTGCAAAAGAAAAACATGAAATTATCGATGCGATTGCAGCAGGTGATATGGATGTGATTGTAGGAACCCATGCATTATTTCAAGAAGCAATACAATATAAAAACCTTGGTTTAGTTATTGCAGATGAGCAACATCGTTTTGGTGTGGAACAACGAAGAAAACTGATTGAGAAAGGAAATGATGTAGATTTTCTTTTAATGAGTGCAACACCGATTCCTAGAACGCTAGCAACTTCATTGTATGGAGATATGGATGTAAGTAGTATTGAACAAATGCCAGCAGGAAGAAAACCATCGATTACAAAACTAATTAAAGAAAGCAGTATTCGTAGCATTATGGGTGAATTAAAAGATTTACTTGATGCAGGTAATCAATGCTATATCGTATGTCCTGCAATTGAAAAGAATAATGATTTAAAACTGAGAAATGTAGAAGAAATCTACCATAACTTGCTTCCGGTATTAGGAAAGATGTATCATCTTGATTATTTACACGGAAAGATGAGTAGCGAACAAAAAGATGAAATCATGCAGCAATTTAAGCGTAAAGAGATCGATATTCTGATAGCGACAAGTGTGATTGAAGTTGGTGTTGATGTCCCAGATGCGAACATCATGATTATCTATGATGCAGAGCGTTTTGGCTTGAGTCAAATACACCAATTACGTGGTCGTATTGGTAGAGCTGGAGGGCAAGGATATTGTTACTTACTATCAAACAGTAAAGATCCAGATAGTATTCGCAGAATGGAAATACTGTGCGAAAGTAATGATGGATTTGAAATCGCAAAACAGGATTTAATGATACGTGGTCCTGGGGATTTATTAGGTAGCAGACAAAGTGGAATTCCTGGTTTTATCCTTGGTGATGTCATCATGGATGAAAATATATTAGAAGTCGCAAAAAAGGATGCTTTGGTGTTATTACAACACTTGGATAACTATCCAAGCATCGCAAGGTATGTTAAGGAAAAAGAATACACAAGTACTATGGATTAAGGTATACTTGAGAAGAGGTGAAATCAATGAATGCAATTTTTAAATGGCTTGATGCACATAATATTCCATATAAAAATAAGGATATTATTTTACAAGCATGTGTACACACATCCTATTTAAATGAACATGCAGAATTACCAGGAGATAATGAACGCTTGGAATTCATGGGGGATGCAGTATTACAATTATGGACAACGGATTTATTGTTTCATCATGAACCAATGTTGAATGAAGGACAAATGACAACGCTTCGTTCACAGTTGGTTCGTGAGGAAGCACTAGCAGAATATACAAAAGAACTTGGTTGGGATAAGTTTTTATTGTTAGGAGTTGGGGAAGAAAAATCAGGAGGAAGAGAGCGAAACTCATTACTTTGTGATTTGTTTGAAGCAATTCTTGGTGCTATTTATATTGATTGTGGATATTCATATGTTGCTCAAATTCTCCAAGAGGTAATCCCAAAATATGTAGATGCACCAAAAGCGGATGAAGTTGTTGACTACAAAACAAAACTACAAGAGTGTATTCAAGCAGATACGCGACAAACTGTAACATATCATTTACTACGCTCAACTGGACCAAGCAACAACCCGCATTTTGAAATGGAAGTTCGAATGGATACAATTGTACTTGGAAAAGGTAGTGGATCAAGCAAGAAAAAAGCAGAACAAGCTGCTGCTAAAGATGCATTTTTGAAGGTTGCACGGTAGATGAAAGTACTACTCGCTTTACAACTGTGTCTATCGTTTCTAGGTATACAGAAGCATAATGAGCAAATCGAACTAAAAGCACCGTATGCGGTTGTATATAATGTTGAAGATCAACATGTGCTGTATGATAAAAACGGAGATGCTTTGATGTATCCTGCAAGCATGACCAAAATGATGAGTGCAATTGTTGCTTTTGAGAAAATTGAAAACGTAGAAGATACAGTTACGATGAGTGACGAAGCATGGACAGGTTTAGTTGAAGCAAATGCAAGTGTAGCTAACTTTCCAGTAGGTGCTACTGTAACGTATCAAGACTTATTAGCAGGCTTGCTATTACCAAGTGGTGCAGATGCAGCAAATCAACTTGCCATTAGTTTGTTTGGTAGTCAAGAATCGATGGTTGATGCAATGAATGAAAAGGCAAAACAACTGGATTTAGTAAGTACACACTTTGATAATGTAACTGGATTGCATGAAGATACACATGTAAGTACTGCACATGAAATGGCACAAATTACGGCATATGCGATTTCAATTCCTGAACTTAAGGAAATCATGTCTCTTGATGTCTATGATGTAAAATCATTAAATATTAGACTACATAGTACAATTTCAGGATTATATGAAGAACTCAAACAAACAAGTGGATCCATTGAAGGTGGAAAAACCGGATATACACCAGAAGCAGGTGTTTGTTTAGCCAGTTTTCAAGAAACTGAAGATGGCTTGATGGTATCTGTTATTGCTAAAGTAGATGAAAATACACGAGCAGATGTCATTACGATGACTGAAGAATTATTTAGTTATATTGATGAAAACTTTCAACGTATCACATTTGTCGAAAAGGGTGATATTGTAAAAGAGGTAGGCGTACGTTTTAGCGACCGCAAAACGATTGAGCTAATGGCAAATGAAGAAGTATCACGTGTCTTGCCAAATGATTTGAATTACTCGATTATCGTAGATACACAAGAATCATTTGATGCACCAATTACTCTTGGTGAAACTTTAGCACAAATTAAAATTGAAAGTGAAAGTTTAAGTGAGCCAATCTATGTAGAAGCAGTAGCTGCAAATGCTGCGAAATATAGTGTATTTGCATACATCCTACATTATCTACAACTGTATTGGTATCTTGCAGTTATCGGTGTTGCAGCAATTGCTTTTGCTGGATATCACATCTATAAAAAATATAAACAATCGTAAAATAAAGAGGTGCACATCAAGATGCATTTCTTTTCATATTTTATGTGAGCGACCCTTTCAAAGGGTGGTGTATTTTGCTATAATGGAAGACAGAAATTGGTGGTAGGAATATGAATCAAGAAGTATATGAAATTGCACTGCAAATTGGTGTAAACGAAATGGATGTAGATGAATTTAAAGATGCGGTTTTTACTAAAAAACCGGTTTTTTATCGTGAGAAGAATACCTTAGCAATGGAAATTCAAACACAAGCACCGATTGGATTACAAACCTATGAACAGTTTGTAAATAAGATGATTGTGCACTTTAAATGTAAAGTGGATATGCAACTTTCATGTCATAAACAGACCATGAATGCAACTGCACTGAATCAATACATACGTTTTATTGCAAATAAACAAAAAGAACTTACTGTTTTTGCCAAGACTTTTGCGAAAATCGAAGGAGAAAAAATTGTATTCTCATATGAAAGTGTAGAAGCACAAAATGAGGCGAAGAGTAAAACCCAACAAATGGCACATGAGTTAGAACACTATGGAATTTGTTTGCCTCTTGTAGTGGAAGATTTTACAGTGGATACAGAAGTAGAAGTTGTGAAGGTGGATTATGATCTTGAACAACGCCAGGTTGTCCAAGAAAGTGTAAAACCAATGAGTTATCAACCACGAATGAAAATGGAGAACTATCCATTAACACCAATTCGTGATTTGATGGATGGAATGGAAGAAGTAAAAATTCGTGGAGAAATCTTCTTAACGGATATTAAAGAAATTCAAAATGGAAAACAAATTCGTTCATTATATTTAGTAGATAAAGATGCGTGTATCAAAGCACAACGTTTTGAGAAAACCGCAGATGTATTACCTGAAGATAACTTCAAAGAAGGAGATACAGTTGAAATCAGTGGAAAAGTTCAATATTCCACTTGGGATAAAGATGTTGTATTTAATGCAAATGGACGTGGACGCTCGATTGTTAAAGTGCCAAAAGTAAGAAAACAAGATCATGCAAGCAGAAAACGTGTAGAACTTCATGCACATTCAAAACTAAGTGAAATGGACGGAGTAAGTGCAATTGCTGATTATATTAAGCAAGCAAATGCATGGGGGCATGATGCATTTGCAATTACAGATCATAATGTTGTTCAAGGCTATCCAACAGCACAACGTTTGGTGAATGGTATCAATAGTGATCGTGAAAAGAAATTTAAAATGATCTATGGAATTGAAATGAGTATGATTGATGATGAGTTAAATATCGTTTACAATCCTACAAATGTTGATATTCATAATGCACGCTATTGTGTGTTTGACCTTGAGACGACAGGTCTATCAAGCAAGTATGATCACATTATCGAATTTGGGGCACAAATCATTGAAAACAATATGCCAAAAGAAACCATGCAAATGTTTATTAAGCCACCAGTTCCTATTTCAGCAAAGATTACTGACTTAACAAATATTAGTAATCAAGAAGTAGAAAATGCAAAAAGCATTGAAGAAGCAATGGATGATATTCTTGATTTTATCGGTGATAGTATACTTGTTGCGCACAATGCAGGATTTGACTATGGCTTTATGAATGAAGCACTTGTTCGCATGGGAAAAGAGAAACTGACAAACCCAGTGATTGATACACTAGATTTAGCAAAAGCGCTGTTAACAGAATCAAAGCGTTTTGCCTTAGGGAATGTTGCTCGTCACTATAAAATTACCTACGATGCAGATGTTGCCCATAGAGCAGATTATGATGCGCAAGTATTAGCAGAGGTATTCTTACGTATGCTTCAGCAAATGAAGCCACAGAAGACACTCATGGATGTATTATCGCTAAATAAAGTGAAAGAGATTGGTAGTATTCGTGATAAGCATATTGTTGTGCTTGCCAAAAACCAACAAGGAATACAAGATATCTACGAATTGGTAAGTAGTTCTCATACGGAATACTTAGCTGCCGTTAGTAAAAGTAATAATAAACCAATTTGTCAGCCTAGAATTCCACGCAAAGAAATCGAAAAGAAAAAACAAGCAGGAAATCTTTATATTGGAAGTGCGTGTCAAAACGGAGAAGTTTTTGATGCAGCGATGACGAAAAGTGACGAAATTGTTAAGGAATTAATGAAATTCTATGACTATATTGAAGTGCAACCACCTGCAAACTATATGAACTTAGTGAATCGTGGAGCACTTAATTCCATCAAAGAAGTAGAGATGATATTAAGTAATATCATTGAACTTGCAAGAGGTATGGATAAAATGGTGGTCGCTACTGGTGATGCTCACTATGTAGAAGAAGAAAAAAAAGAAGTGCGTGATATCTTTATCAACGCACAAGGAATTGGTGGAGTACGACACCCCCTATATATTTATAAAAAGGAAATTCGTCGTTCTACTTCAGCACCAGATCAACATTTTCGAACGACACAAGAAATGTTAGATTGCTTTAAGTTTTTGGATGAACAATTGGCATATGAAATCGTTGTTGAAAATACAAATGCGATAGCTGATAGTATCGAGTATACCTATCCAGTAAAAAAAGATTTATATCCACCATCAATTGAAAACTGTGATCAAATCTTACGTGATATTTGTTATGATACAGCGCATGATATATATGGTTCAGATTTACCTCAAATTGTAAAGGATCGTTTAGAAAAAGAATTAAACAGTATTATCGGAAATGGATTTGAGGTTGTTTACTATGTAAGTCACTTGCTAGTAAAACATTCCCTTGATGATGGATATCTTGTAGGTAGTCGTGGATCAGTTGGTAGTAGTTTTGTTGCGACAATGGCAAACATTACAGAGGTAAACCCATTGGCTCCACATTATATATGTCCAAAATGTAAATACAGCGAGTTTATGGATGATCCATCAATCAACTCAGGATTTGACTTACCAGATAAAGAATGTCCGCACTGTAAAACTCATATGCGTGGAGATGGACAAAACATTCCATTTGAAACCTTCTTAGGATTTGAAGGGGATAAGGTTCCAGATATTGATTTGAACTTCTCAGGTGAATATCAAGGAAAAGCACATAAATTCTTACAAGAATACTTTGGGGATTCACACGCATATCGTGCTGGGACCATTGCCACAGTTGCTAGTAAAACTGCCTTTGGGTATGTAAAAGGATATCTAGAGGAAATGGGAAAAGAAGGTACGATGAACAATGCTCGTATAACCTATTTAGCAGAGCAATGTGATGGAGTACGTCGAAGTACAGGACAGCACCCGGGTGGAATTATCGTTTTCCCACAAGATATGAGTGTTAATGAATTTACACCAGTACAATTCCCAAGTAACAACCCATATGAAGATATGAAAACGACACACCTTGATTATCATGATATTGAAGCTAACGTGCTGAAATTTGATATTCTAGGTCACGTTGATCCAACTGCGATGAAAATCTTGGAAGAAAGTAGTGGAGTTGATGTTCGTAAAATTCCAATGAACGATCCAGATACGATGGCTATTTTCTCAAAACCGGATACGTTGATGATTGATACAACACAAAATACGGAGAAAACAGGAGCTGCTGGAATTCCTGAGTTTGGAACGAAATTCGTCCGTGGAATCCTTGAAGAAACAAAACCAAAGACCTTTAGTGAGTTAGTTACGATTTCAGGGTTGAGTCATGGTACGGATGTTTGGTTAAATAACGCAAAAAACCTTGTTGATGATGATAAAGCAAAATATCGTCAAGAGTTAGGATTAGATCATAAGCTAACACTACGCGATGTTATTGGTTGTCGTGATGATATTATGGTCGATTTAATGAAAAAAGGATTGCAACCAAAAACTGCATTTACCATCATGGAGAGTGTTCGTAAAGGACGTGGATTACGTGATGAATGGATTGAAGATATGCAAGCAAATCATGTTGAGCCATACTACATTGATTCATGTAAGAAAATTAAGTACATGTTCCCGAAAGCCCATGCGGTTGCATATGTAATGATGGCTGTTCGTATTGCATGGTTTAAAGTACATAAGCCTCTTCATTATTATGGAATGTTCTTCTCAATTCGTTGTGATGCATACGATATTGATGCAATGACCAAAGGTCTTGAAACGATCAAGGCACGCATGAGCGACATTGATCAACGTCGTAATAATCCAGAGACAAAAAATGAAGTAAGTGCAAAAGAACATAATGTATATGATGCATTAGAACTTGCACTAGAAATGTACTTACGTGGATTCAAAATTCAAAAACTTGACATTAACCGTTCACCAGCAACACGATTTGTTGTTGATGACACGCGTGATGATAGTTTGCTTCCTGCATTTACAAGTGTCGATGGTCTAGGTACCAACGTTGCGATTAGTATTGTAGAAGCAAGAAAAGAACATCCATTCATTTCAAAAGAAGATTTATTAAATCGTACGCAATTAAGTAAAACACTAGTTGATAAACTTGACCAACTAGGTGCACTTGAAGGATTGCAAGACGAAAATCAAATGTCATTATTCTAAAAAGAAAGATTTTGTATTTGTATATACGTGTATACGAAATATAAAATCTTTTTTTCGTAAAATGATGTAGTTGAAACGTATTAGTAGTGAAGGAGGGAATATGGAAAATGAAAAATATGAAGAGTATCTTCATGAGTATGCAGATATGGTATTGCGTTTAGCGTTTGCAAATGTCATGAATCGTGCAGATGCTGAAGATATAGTGCAAGAAGTGTTCATAAAACTCTATAAGCAAAAACATTTTATAAGTAATGAACATGTGAAATCATGGTTGATTCGTGTAACTATAAATCAATGTAATTCATTTCATCGAAAGTTTTTCAATAAAAAGCGAGTTGATTTGGAATTAGAATGGTTTGCTGATGATTACGTAAGTATTTCGATTCATGAAGAACTTGCACTTTTGCCAAGCCATGAACGTGTATATGTCTATCTTCATTATATTGAGGGATATACATACAAGGAAATAGGAGAAATGTTTCACAAAAGTACGAGTACGATTGCGTCGATTGTGACGCGCGCATTGAAAAATCTACGAATTCAATTACAGGAGGAATAAAATGAAACAAGATGATTACAAAAAATATATCGAAAAACAAAAAGTTAGTCCTAAGCTATATGAACAATTAGAACAAATACAAAATCACAAGAAAATAGAAAAATTCAAACCTGCGTTGATTTTTGC
The DNA here is from genome assembly GCF_004365815.1 of Breznakia blatticola. GTDB lineage: Bacteria > Bacillota_I > Bacilli_A > Erysipelotrichales > Erysipelotrichaceae > Breznakia > Breznakia blatticola. The sequence goes on along the minus strand of NZ_SODD01000032.1, from coordinate 8,552 downwards.
TTGTATCATTTGTGTTGTGATTTCTGGAATGTTTGCGTTCAGTGCATTGGATAACAACGATAATCAAACAAATGCAAATCAACATCATAATAAAGAGAAAGCACAAGCTTTTCGTAAAGATAAAAATGGTGTGTATTTATTAAAGAAAGATGTGTTGCAACAAAATATAGAGTTTTCTGATATAACTCCATATGAAACACTACCTTCATTTCATGACAAATATTGGAATACTGAGAATTTAGTGTTAACTGATTTAGATAGTCAAGAAACGATTGAAGCAGAGTACTTACCAAGTATAGAAAGTACGTTTGATTTAAATAAAGATACACGCAATTTAACGACTCGTGGTGAGGAAAAGCATCGGACAACTTACGAGTATGCATATGCAAATGGAATGACAATTTGTTTTGAACCGCATGGATATATTTCTGTGAATATAAACGATATCTCGAACTTCAACATTTCGGATAATGAAGAAGTGGTGCAATATATAACGAATTCACTTAAGAAGTTTAATGGACAAACCTATGAAACATACGATTTCTCAAGTTATATTGATAATTACGATGATGACGATTCTTATGAGAAAAAATATGTTTGTCCAACAGATATAAATGAAGCAGAAAAGACTTTATATAAATTAGAATATAAATTAGAATATAAATTAAAAGAAGACGATGGGAAGAAAAGATTGAGTTTTGAATTGCCAAATCAAAACCGATTCTCATTTGTTAATAATGTCCAAGTAATTAGTCCAAAAAAAGCTTTAACAAATATATTAGATGATTCAATTGCATCAGGTGGTTCTTTATTCTCTGATAGCGACAGTTTCGATTATGAAGCATTAATAAAACAACTTCAATCAATGGATGAAAAGGAACTTGCAAAAAAGGTTGTTGGAGTACAACTGAATTATGATTGGCACACACGAAGTAGTGACGATATGAGAGTCTATCCATATTACAATATAATGATTTCTTATGATCAGTATCCGCAAGAAGAACTTGAGAAAGGTGAAAATGCAATTGTTGTATTTCAAACTTTAGCCACGGATGACAATCTGGTATTCGCGCATAATGATTGATTAGATATTTTAAACATAATTATGACAAAAGTAAGTAATGAGTAAAATTGTTACTTACTTTTTTTGTGTTTGCATAAAACCATGCAAAATCAAAAGTTATATTACATAATATATTTTTTAATTTTTTTCACATTTTCATGTTTTGGACTATGATTTTTATTCCATATTCGCTATAATGGTGGTAGAAAGTAGCGAAAAGTGTAAGAAAATGGCGGAAAGTGGGTGATGATATGACAAATGTGTTAGCACAAGCCAATTTTATTGGTGAATATGCACACAATATAGATAAAAAAGGTCGTATTATCATTCCGGCACGTTTTCGTGATGAACTAAGCGGTAAAATCGTCGTTGCCAAAGGTTTGGATGGATGTTTAAACATCTATACACAACAGCAATGGGCAGTATTGATGGAACAACTTGCTAGTTTACCAAACACAAAAAGAGAAGCACGTGTATATCGTCGTAATATTTTGGCGAAAGCAAGTGAATGTGAAATCGACAGTCAAGGAAGAATATTGATTCCTTCAGTTCTTGTGGCAGAAGCAAAAATTGAAAAGGAATGTGTGATTGCAGGAGTGGGAAATCTTATCGAAATCTGGAGCAAAGAACGTTGGGATGCATTCATGGATGAACACAGTGATGACTTTGAAGAAGTTGCTGAAGGCTTAACGGAGTTTCTACAGTGATGAAACATTATTCTGTACTTTTAGGAGAATCGATTGAATACCTTGATATTAAAGAAGATGGAATTTATATAGATGGAACGTTAGGACGTGCGGGACATAGTAGTGAAATACTAAAACGCATTCCAAATGGTCACTTGTATGCTTTTGATAAAGATGAAACAGCAATTACTGAATCAACAAAGCGCTTATTAGAAATTGGTGATAACTTCACGATTATCCATAAAGGCTTTGAAGAGTTAGAACAAGTGATTGAAGAATATAAGATTCCAGCAATTGATGGCTTATTGCTTGATATTGGAGTAAGTTCACCACAGTTTGATGATGGTGAAAGAGGATTTAGTTATCGCTACGATGCAAGATTGGATATGCGAATGGACCAAAGTCAAAGTCTAAGTGCATATGAAGTTGTGAATACCTATTCGTTTCATGATTTAATGCATATCTTTAGAGACTATGGCGAAGAACCATTTTCCAAACAAATTGCAAGAAAGATCGAACAAGCACGAATGGACAAACCAATAGAAACGACATTTGAACTTGTTGATGTGATCAAAAGCGCATTACCTAGTAAAGTGCTTAATAAAAAAGGACACCCTGCGAAAAAGGTGTTCCAAGCATTACGTATTGAAGTAAACAATGAATTGCATGCCCTAGAACAAGTGTTAGAAACGGGAATTCAACACTTAAATGACCAAGGACGTGTGTGTGTTATCACATTCCACTCACTAGAAGATCGGATTGTGAAAAAAATATTTCAAAAATATGCAAAACCAGAAAAAACAGATAAGCGTATTCCGTTGATGCCTGATGAGGTAAAGCAAAAACCATATACGCTAATAACGAGGAAACCGATTGTCGCCAACGAGGAAGAGTTGGATGAGAATCATCGTTCGCATAGTGCGAAATTAAGAGTTCTTGGGAAGGGTAGGTTAAACCATGAAAATTGTAAAAAAGAATCGTAGAATTCGTATAGAAGGAATTGTATCACTTGTGTTCGTATTATCATTACTTATGTATTTTGCATCTGTAACACTTTTGCACTCATACAATGTAGTATTGTCATCACAAGAAACACAATTGGAACATGAAATCGGAAAAACGAAAAATGATGTGTTAAACTTGGAGTTAGAAGTTAAAAAACTTGCCAACCGTGATCGTATTATCGAAATTGCGGAAAAACACGAATTGCGTCAAAACGAAAGTCAAATTGTTTCAGTTGTGACTGGCGAAAACGAATAGATTAAAGGATATACATGAAAGCAAAAAGGAAGGTACTGAATTTTAAAAAGTCTGTAAAAACTACAGGTCGAATCGGGATAGTTATGGGCATTATCGTGTCACTTGTTGTCGCAAATGTCCTTTTTACTATGATTACAGGTGTGCATTTACGAAGTGGTGAAAATGTATTGGCTCATAAATCGGGAAGTGGTAGTTCTACGGAAACGATTGTGGCAAATCGTGGATACATTCGAGACTTCAAAGGAGAAATCATTGCGCAGGATGTCGAAAGTTATGATGTTATTGCGTATGTGGATAAAAGTCGTATAAATGCAACAAAGAAACTAGTATATGTTGTTGATGCAGATGATACAGCTAGAAAACTGGCTGAAGTTATTTCTGCTGATCCAGAAACGCAAGAAAAAGCATATCAGGATATTCTCAACAAAATAACAGAAGCACAAGCAGCTGGACAGTATCAAACCAACTTAGGTAGTTATTCACGAAATCTAACCGCCGATCAAAAAAAGCGAATTGAGGAATTAGAACTTCCAGGTTTAGATTTTGAAAAGAGTGTTGCACGTGCATATCCAACAGGACACTTTGCAAGTCAACTTGTCGGATATACAAATTATGATGATGATCGTAACTTATATGGTGTAAGTGGGTTAGAAGCATATTTCAATAAAGAATTAACTGGTAAAAATGGGCAAGTAAGTTATCAAACAGATAGTGAAAATAACCGTTTGCCAGATACACAAAAATATGTACGTCTAGCAGAAAATGGAAATGATGTATGGTTAACGATCGATTATGATACACAACTTGCAACGGAAAAAGCACTTGCGGATACAATGGAAAGTAATAAAGCAAAATATGCTTGGTGTATTGTAATGGATATCAAAACCGGACGTATTATTGCACAAGCAGGGTATCCAACATTTGATTTAAATACTAGAGAAAACATTACAAACAGTTTAAATGTTCCTAGTGAATTTCCTTTTGAGGTAGGTTCTGTAATGAAAACCTTTGTTTACGCTGCTGCGATGAATGAAGGAAAATATGTAGGTTCTGATACTTTTAAATCTGGAACTGCTATTATTGGACAAAATGAAAATGGACTTCCTGTACGTAATGATTCACTGACAGGTGCACAAGTAATTGGTACAGTAAGTGATGCCTTAGGAAAAGATAATGGGATTGTGACATTCGATCAAGGATTTATCTATTCACTAAATACTGGGATTGCTTCATTAATTACAAATTACATTAGTCCAACAACAATGATTGAGTACATGAAAAAATTTAAACTTTTTGAGCCGTTGAATATTTATGGGTTAAATGAAGTGGATGGTACCTTAAATGAAAATCATCCATTCGATATTATGTCACTTGGATTTGGACAAGCAAGCACAGTGAATACATATCAATTATTACGTGCGACAAGTGCAATCGTAGGAGATGGTACAATTGTGGAACCATACATTGTGGAAAAAATCACCGATTCTACAACAGGAGAAGCAACATATCAAGCGGAAACGAAAAAAGGTGAACGTGTAATTTCTGAAGCAACAGCGAAACAAATGCAACATTTGATGCAACAAGTTGTTGAAGATGAACGTGGGACAGCTTCACAATATAAAATGAGTGATGTGAAAATCATCGCCAAAACAGGTACAGGGCAAATGTATGATCCAGAAATTAAAGGATATTCACCTTCGTACTATACATCCGGAGTTATTGCTGCTGCACCAGCAGATGATCCACAAATTCTCATTTACTATGGATTCCAAAGTGAGAACTTCCGTTTCTATAGTACAGATTTCTTTAAAGATATTGTGCGTGAATCACTACAATCTTTAAACAAATATACAGAATCAAGTAATCAAACTACAGAGAATAATGTACAAGTTACAGATAACTATGTAGAATATACTATGCCAAGCTTAGTAAATCATTCACTAGACTATGTGAATCGTAAACTAGATGGATTTAAAATTAAAAAGCAAGTCATCGGTGATGGTACGACAGTTATTGAGCAATTCCCACTTGAAGGTGAGAAAGTCTCAAATGCACAAAATACCTTCCTATTAACTGATGGTGCAAATATCACGATGCCAGATATGAATGGCTGGTCACGGCGTGATGTAAGTGTATTTGCCAATATGACAGGACTTAATGTCACATTTACAAATTCTGGAAATGTGAGTGGACAGTCCATTGCACCAGGGAGCGCAATTGTCAAAGGAGCAAATTTAGAAGTTGAATTAAAATAAAGGAGTTTACATGGAAGCAATCTTATATTTTGGGGTAAGTTTGATCGCGGTATTGTTGATTATGCCTGTACTTATTCCGGTACTACATAAAATCAAATTCTCACAATCAGAACGTGAAGAGGGACTTGAATCACATAAAATAAAAACTGGAACACCAACGATGGGTGGACTCATTTTTATCGTAGTTCCTGTCATCCTTGCAATTGCAATAAATCCTTCGATCTTGCAAGATGTAAAAATGATTACCGTTCTTGTTGCCTATGTGGGATATGGACTTATTGGATTTATTGATGATTTTATTATTGTTGTTCAAAAAAACAATAATGGATTGCCTCCAAGAATTAAATTTTTATTACAAGCTGCATTAGCTATTTGTTTATATTTAATCTACAAAAGTTATGGAGATAATACACTTTGGATTCCAATTTTACATATGGATATCAATATTGGATTTTTCTTCTTCTTGTTGGTGTTTTTAATGTTTACTGCAGAAAGCAATGCTGTAAACTTAACCGATGGTCTTGATGGATTATGTGCTGGTACGGTATTAATTGCACTGATTCCATTTGCGGCGTTCGCATATCAAGATAATCAAATGAACTTGTTCTACTTTATCTTAGCGGTTGCCGGTTCCTTGATTGGGTATTTACGTTTTAATATTCATCCTGCTAAGATCTTTATGGGGGATACAGGCTCACTAGCACTTGGTGGATTACTAGCAGCAATTGCACTTGTATTACGTAAAGAAATATTACTTGTAATTATTGGTGGGTTATTCTTAATGGAGACACTGTCAGTAACTATTCAAGTTCTATCATTTAAAACTAGAGGAAAACGAGTATTTCGAATGGCACCATTACATCATCACTTTGAAATGGGGGGGATGAAAGAAACGAAAGTTGTTTGGATGTTCTATGGAATCTCTGTAGTATTAGCTATATTAGGATATGTGATTGGAGTGATATAGATGAATAAGGTACTTGTGATTGGTGCAGCTCGTAGTGGAATTGCAGTAAGTAAACTACTGAAACAACATCAATATGAAGTCATTTTGACTGATCAAAATCAAATCAAAGAAAAAGTTGAACTGGAAGCACTTGGCATTCAAGTATTTGATCAGGGGCATCCAGAGTCCTTAAAAGAAATGGATTATGATTTCATTGTGAAAAATCCGGGAATTCCATATCATGTGGATTTTGTGGCTTATTTTGTGAAGCAGAATACTCCAATCTATACAGAAATTGAAATTGGGTATCGCTTTGCGAAGCATTTTACGTATGGAGCAATCACAGGAACCAATGGAAAAACAACAACGGTTACGATGTTATATGAAATATTAAAAGCACATAGTACAAGTTTTGTTGCTGGAAATATTGGAATACCACTTAGTGAAGTAGTATTACAACATGAAAATGCAACTGCAAATATTGCACTAGAGTTAAGTAATTTTCAATTACTCGGTGTGGATACATTTAAAGCAAAAGTGAGCTGTGTAACCAATTTAAGTCCAGATCACTTAGATTATATGGATGGGGTTGCATCCTATTATCAATCAAAAATGAAGATCTATGAACATGCAGATCCTGATGCGTATTTTCTAAGAAATCTAGATGATGCACAAGTTGTAGAATATGCAAAAAACATACCTTGTCGTGTTCTAGATTATTCCTTAGATAAAGAAACTGACATTTATTTGCAAGCAAATCAAGTGTATTACCACGATGTAAAACTTTTTGATACAAATTCATTGCAAGTTGTTGGTAAACATAATATCAGTAATGCAATGGTTGCAAGTGCAATGGCATATTTGATGGGTGTAGATACTACTACGATTCAAAATGTACTTGCAAGTTTCAAAGGTGTAGAACACCGATTGGAGTATGTAACAAGCATCAATGATATTCGTTTCTTCAATGATTCAAAGGCAACCAATCCTGAAGCAGTTGTTCCTGCATTGGAAGCATTTGATAAAAACATTATCCTTCTAGCAGGAGGATATGATAAAAAGTTATCATTTGATATTTTAAAAGCCTATGATGATCGAGTAAAAATGTGTTTTAGTTTTGGCCAAACCAAACATGCATTTAAAGATATTTTTACAAATACACATGAATGTGAGACAATGCAACAAGCAGTGCATGAAGCATATGCAATTGCAAAACCAGGAGATGTGATCTTACTTTCTCCTGCATGTGCAAGCTATGATCAATTCACGTCATATGAACAACGTGGAGAACTATTCAAAGAATGTGTACATGAGTTGTTAGGAGAAAGAAAATGAATATACTAATTGAAATTATTAAGGCAATAATTCTTGGAATTATCCAAGGAATTACAGAGTGGTTGCCAATCAGTAGTACAGGGCACCTTATCTTATTTGAACAAATTATGCCATTTGGTGATGCAAAGTTCTTTGAACTATTCAAAGTCATCATTCAATTTGGTTCGATTTTAGCGGTTTGTATTTTATACTTTAATCGCTTGAACCCACTTACAAAAAGAAAAAATGAAGTTCAAAAAAAGGCAACTTGGGACTTATGGCTAAAAATCATTATTGGTTGTATTCCTGGGGGAATTGCTGGAGTCTTCTTAGATGATATCATTGAGGATATCTTAAGTGGAGTTGTTGTTATTGCAATTGCCTTAATCTTCTATGGAATTATCTTTATCATTATTGAAAATCGCAAACGATTGCCAAAATATACAAAGCTTGAAGAGCTTGACTATAAAACGGCATTTGGAATTGGATGTTTCCAAATGCTTGCCTTAGTTCCAGGAACAAGTCGTTCTGGATCAACAATTATTGGTGCTACGATTTTAGGCTGTTCACGTTCGGTAGCTAGTGAGTTCTCATTCTTTCTAGCGGTACCAATGATGGCTGGGGCAAGTTTATTAAAGTTAATCAAAATTGGATTGAACTTTAGTGGATTACAAATTGCCATGTTACTTATTGGAACACTTGTATCGTTTATCGTAAGTATCTTTGCGATTCGTTTCTTACTAAACTACATTCGCAAACACGATTTCAAAATCTTTGGATACTACCGCATCGTTCTTGGAATCATCATTTTATTATTAATGTTTATATAAGTAAAAGCATCTTGCCTTTTTGGGTAAGATGCTTTTTAGGTGTGCCAGGCATGGTGCATATCTAGTTGGTGAAAGTCCAACCGCAGGTGTTACCGCTAAGCGTAGTGAACCACAAGCCGAAGTCGGTGACGACGGGGTGAAGGAAGTGGTGTAGCAAGTCTTTCGAGCCTACGAACAGAAACTTGATATAAGGCTAAA
>NZ_SODD01000031.1 GCF_004365815.1 Breznakia blatticola | reverse complement strand
TACATATCGTTACAAAACAAAAACAGACTATAACCCCTTATTCATGGGTCTATTGTCTGTTTTTATTTCATTTGACTGTCAAAGACAGGATTATAGCAAAAAACACACCTTATTTCTTAAAAAAAGAGGATTTGGATTTAAAATCCCAAATCTTCTTTCACTAATAATAAACAAATACGATCTTTGTTTTTTGGATTTTGTTGGCGTGTTAATACATAATGTGAACACATGCGCCCACTACTTGTACAGTCATTGCAATTTCCTGTAATTGCACATGGTGTTTCTTTTTCTAAACGCACTCCATTCATTGGCGTTGCTACATTACGTAAACGGTCAATCGCGGTTTCAACATTAGATACAATCTTATTTTCTCCAACGATAACATATACCTTATCTGGTCCATAAATTAAGGCAGCTAGACGGTTCCCATTTCCATCAATATTAAACAGTTCACCATTCTCAGTTACTGCATTACTGCTCATCAAATAGTAATCACAAGTAAATGCTTGTTTATATACATTTTCAATTTCTTCTCTAGATAATCCAGGAGCATAACGATCAAAGAGTTCAATATCTTTATTACGCAACATATCGAGTGCACCAATTTGTTTGATTGTTTCTGAACCACCAAAACTTACACGACTACCATCAGCAATTCTTTCATCTAAAAACTTTAATACATCTTCTTTACATTCAAAGATTAATGCTTCCATATTATTCTTTTCAGCATTCTTTTTTACTTTGTTTAATTTGATATCCATGATTTTTCTTACATTTGCATCCATAACATCACCTCTACTATGTATGTTTATTATACACAACTCGTAATGATATTTCTTTACATAAAGCAAAAAAGTGGATTTCTCCACTTTATGCTAATAGATTTGCTTGTCGAATCTCTGCAGTATATGCATCGCTTTTTTTATCATAGTCTAAATAAATTACATCATCTTGATTTACACCATTTGCTAACATCTCTTTAGCAATGAGAGTCTCAATATTTCTTTGAATGTAACGACGCATTGGGCGTGCACCATATACTGGATCTACACCTTGCGCAACAATTGCATTATATACATTTTGTGTTGCTTCCAAGTGAATATCTTTCTTAAGTAAACGTGCTTGTAATTCATGCATGAATTTTGCAGCAACTTTCACTAACATATCGTGATCTAATGCATTAAATACCACAATTTCATCAATACGGTTAATAAACTCAGGTTTGAAATAGTTTTTAACTTCCCCCATGTATTTATTTTTCATATCATGTATGTCAGTATCAAATGCATATTGACTACCAATATTACTTGTCATAATCAAGATTGTGTTTTTAAAGTCTACCGTGACACCTTTTGAATCAGTGATACGTCCATCATCCAGTACTTGTAAAAGTACGTTAAATACATCTGGGTGCGCTTTTTCTACTTCATCAAAGAGGACAATTGAATATGGATTACGTCGTACAGCTTCACTTAACTGTCCACCTTCTTCATATCCTACATATCCTGGAGGCGCTCCAATCAAACGTGAGACACTATGTTTTTCCATATATTCAGACATATCAATACGAATGATATGATCTTCGCTATCAAAAAGTTGTTCCGCTAATGCCTTGGCAACTTCTGTTTTCCCAACTCCTGTAGGACCTAAAAATAAGAAACTACCAATTGGTCGATTTTCATCTTGAATTTGTGCCTTACTACGTAAGATCGCATCAGTAACTAAAGTCAGTGCTTCATCTTGTCCAACAACACGTTGTTCCAAGATATCTTTTAAAGCAAGTAGTTTTTTACGTTCGCTTTCAACCAATCGACTTACTTCAACACCACTCCATTTACTCACAATAACTGCAACATCTTCTTCAGTTACTGTCTCTGAAATAAGTGAATCACTTTTCACTCTACTTTCTTCTTCTTTGATTTGTTTTTCTAAATTTGGAATCGTTTCATATTGCAGTTTTGCAGCTTCTTCATATCGTCCATCACTTTGTGCTTGTTCCAAATCAAGACGAGCTTTTTCTAATAGAACTTTTGCTTTCTTAGAATCTTCTAAGACTGCTTTTTCATCATTCCATTTTGTATAAAGTTCATCCTTTTTCGCTTTTAGTTGTTTTAATTCTTCGCGAATAACTGATAAGCGATCCATACTTTTGGCATCATCTTCATTTTTTAATGCAGTTTCTTCGATTTCAAGTTGCATTATTTTTCGCATTAATTCATCAATTTCTTCAGGCATTGAATCCATTTCAACACGAAGATGTGCACATGCTTCATCAATTAAATCAATCGCTTTATCTGGTAAGAATCGATCAGTAATATATCGATTCGATAATGTAGCAGCACTAATAATTGCTTCATCTAAAATACGAACTCCATGATAAGATTCAAAACGATCTTTCAATCCACGCAAAATTGCAATGGTATCTTCTAGAGTTGGTTCATTTACTTGAACTCTTTGGAATCGTCTTTCTAAAGCAGCATCCTTTTCAATGTATTGGCGATATTCGTTAAAAGTAGTTGCACCAATACAACGTAATTCACCACGAGCTAACAACGGTTTTAATAAGTTAGCAGCATCCATAGATCCTTCTGTTTTTCCTGCACCAACAAGATTGTGAATTTCATCAATAAATAAAATAATATTTCCATCCGCTTTTTGTACTTCTTCTAGTACTGCTTTTAAGCGTTCTTCAAATTCACCTCGATATTTTGCACCAGCAATTAGTGAACCCATATCTAACTCAATTAATTTCTTTTCGCGTAAGCCAAAAGGTACATCTCCTTTAAAAATACGCCATGCAATCCCTTCAACAATCGCAGTTTTCCCAACTCCAGGCTCCCCAATTAGAATTGGGTTGTTTTTTGTCTTACGTGATAAAATTTGAATTACTCGTCGAATTTCATCATCACGCCCAATTACTGGGTCAATCTTTCCATTTTTTACATCATCAACTAAATCACGCCCATATTTACTAAGCGCTTCTAGGTTGTTTTCCGCGTTCGGTGTATCCATTACTTTATCACCTCTTCTCTCTAATTCTTGTGTATATGCTTCTTTTTCAGTAAAGCCTGTTTGCTTTCTCAATAATTTAGAAATATATGATTTATTTGACATCAGTGCAATCCAAAAAGATGCACATCCCAAATATTCCTCATTGTGTTGTTTCGACCATGCTTCAGCTTTGCTATAAGCATCTGTTACTTCCTTACTTAAAACTGGTTCTCCAGAACTTTGGGCAATTTTACCCATTTCATCATCAATTAAAACAAGCGCATTTTGCTTGTTGATATGTAATCGTTTATATAATCCGTCTAGGACTTCACTTTCAAAAAGGATTTTTAATAAGTGAATGGTATCAATTGTTGCATGATGTTCACTTTTCGCTAACTCAACAGCCTTCATAAATACTTCTTGAAGACTTGATGACATTTTCTCAAAATTCATATCGTGTCCTCCTTATTAGCACTCTACCATACCAAGTGCTAATTGTATTATACACCATCTTTTAGCACTGTCAAGTGTTAAGTGCTAATTTTATTATATATTTTTATGATATACTAAAGTTATGAATACATTCAATTTTAATGCACCTTTTAGCAGCGATGCATTACACCTTTTACAACTTTTTAAAAATGAAGGCTATCAAATTTTTCTAGTTGGTGGTTGTGTTCGTGATGCCATTTTAGGAAATGTAATCCATGATTATGATTTATGTACAGATGCCCTACCCAAGCAGATGATTGCACTTGCTAATAAGTATAATATTCAAAGCATACCAACAGGAATTGCACACGGAACAATTACCTGGATGTATCACAATCAACCTTACGAGATCACAACATTTAGAAGCGACCATGAGTATAAAGATTTTCGTCGTCCCGAACATGTAAGTTTCTCAAACAACTTTGCTGATGATGTCGCAAGACGTGATTTTACGATGAATGCTTTAGGTTATGATGGAGCTCATATTGTTGATTATGTTGGTGGTATGCATGATATCAAACATAAACAAATTCGCACAGTTGGGAATCCTTCTTTACGATTTCAAGAAGATGCATTACGTATACTTAGAGCTTTACGATTTCAAGCAACACTCGCTTTTTCCATTGAAAACGAGACATTTCTTGCAATCCAAAAATATGCATATCTACTTCAGCATATCTCAAAAGAACGATTACAAGTTGAATTCGTAAAGATCTTACAAAGTAAACAAGTAGATACCTTACGCATACTTCGTAATGCAAATGTGTTAGATACTCTGTTTCCCGTATTTAAAGAAACATATGATGTAGTACAACACAACACATATCATATTTATGATGTATTTGAACATATGAATTCGGTAATCAATGCCAGTATTGGCTATCCACTAGATATTCGACTTGCTTTATTCTTTCATGACATAAAAAAGAAAGCATGCAAGCAAGTAGATGCTAATGGGATAACACATTTTAAAGGACATGCTGCATTGAGTGCAACGTACGCAAAAAAGATATTAAAAGAGTATCGTTTTTCAAAAGCATGCTATCAACATGTGTATCAGCTTATTTATTATCATGATCGTTATGTCACAAATGGAATCGATGATATTCGACAATTCATGTATGAACTGCACGGTAATTATGTACTTGCTCATGAAATCCTAACGATTCAAAAATTAGATAATATGGGAAAATCAAAAACAACTCAAATCAAAAAAAATGTAACGATTGACGAAGTTATAAAAAAACTACACATTATGCAAGAAGCAAAAGAAGTATTCTCTATCAAGGAACTAGCAGTAAATGGAGAAGATATTAAAAAACTAGGATATCAACATAAAGAGATTGGTAATGTACTTAATTATTTAGTAAAATATGTAGTGCATCATCAAGAAAAAAACAATAAAAAAGACTTACTAGAAGTCGCAGGAGGATTAAAGGATGAAATATCTAATAGCAAGTGATATTCATGGTAGTGCATATTATGCAAAAATAATCATTGAAGCGTTTTATAAACATGAAGCAGATGCGCTTATACTTTTAGGTGATATTTTGTATCATGGACCGCGTAATGATCTACCAAAAGATTATGCACCGAAAGAAGTTATTGCATTATTCAACCCACTTAAAGATAAAATCATTGCATGCCGTGGAAATTGTGATAGTGAAGTCGATCAAATGGTTCTAGATTTCCCATTACTTTCAACCTCACAAACACTTTTCTTAGGAAATAGCAAACTTATCATGAGTCATGGACATGTGTATGGACCGAATAATTTACCTAAGAACTTAAATGAAGGTGATATTTTCATGAGTGGACACACCCATATTCCAGTAATGAAAAAAACCGATGGAATTGTTGTAATTAACCCTGGTAGTATCTCTTTACCAAAAGAAAGCAATCCACATACATATGGTTTACTGTGTACAAATTCATACAATTGGTATGATGACTTACACACAAAACTGGCATCAATGGAACTATAAGATGGTATACCCATCTTTTTCTTTTACATTTCCTTCATTTTCACATAGTAAAAGTGAGTACCTTTATGTATAATAACTTGGTATGAAAGAAAATAAACTATTACCAGTAACCAAACAAGAAATGTTAGATCGTGGATGGGATGAAGTGGATTTCGTCTACGTGAGCGGTGATGCATACCTAGATCACCCTTCTTTTGGAGCTGCCATTATTACTCGTCAACTTGAACATTATGGTTACAAAGTTGCATTTTTAAGTCAACCGAACTGGCGTTCTGTTGATGATTTTAAACGTTTTGGAAAACCAAGACTTGGTTTTTTAGTGTCTTCTGGAAATATTGATTCCATGGTAAATCACTATTCAGTGGCAAAAAAGCGTCGTCGTAAAGACTATTACACACCGAATGGTGAAATGGGTAAACGTCCAGATCGTGCTGTTATTGTATACTCACAAATGGTACGACAAGCATATCCTGACACAACAATTATCCTTGGTGGAATTGAAGCGAGTTTACGTAGAACAGCACACTATGACTACTGGGATAATAAAGTAAGAAAATCAATTATCATTGATGCGAATGCGGACTTACTTCTATATGGAATGGGAGAAAACAGTATTATTGAAGTTGCAGAAGCACTTGATAGTGGACTGGATATTAAAGATATTACATATCTTGATGGAACTGTCTATAAAACAAAGGACATTACCAATGCTTTTGAACCAATTATTTTACCAAGTTATGAAGAAATTGTACGTGATAAGAAAACCTATGCGAAGTCATTCATGATTCAAAACAAGAATACTGATCACTTTGTGGCAAAAACACTAGTTGAACCATATAAAGGTTGGTACGTTGTACAAAATCGCCCAAATCGCCCACTTACGCAAGCTGAATTTGATGATGCGTATGCTTTACCTTATACACGTGATTACCATCCAATGTATAAAAAAATCGGTCATGTTCCAGCTATTGATGAAGTGAAATTCTCACTAATTAGCAATCGTGGGTGCTTTGGTGGATGTAACTTTTGTGCACTTACCTATCACCAAGGTCGTGTCATTCAAGCACGTTCACACGAATCACTAGTAGAAGAAGCAAAAAAGATGATCGCAGAACCAGACTTTAAAGGATACATTCATGATGTAGGTGGTCCAACAGCAAACTTTAGACAACCATCATGTGAAAAACAAGTGGAACATGGTGTATGTCCATCAAAACAGTGTTTGTGGCCAAAACCATGTAAACAATTAGAAGTAAATCATGAAGACTATTTACAACTACTACAAAAGCTTAGAGAATTACCAAAAGTAAAGAAGGTCTTTGTGCGTAGTGGAATTCGCTATGACTATATTATGTATGACCGTGATGATCGTTTCTTTAGAGAACTAGTTCAACATCACATTAGTGGTCAATTAAAAGTTGCTCCTGAGCATATTAGCGATAAAGTCTTAGATAAAATGGGAAAACCTAGACGTAAACTATATGAATTGTTTGTGGATGAATATTATCGCTTAAATGAAGAATACAATAAGAAACAATTCTTAGTTCCCTATTTAATGTCAAGTCATCCAGGTAGTGATTTAGATGCAGCAATTGAACTTGCGCAGTATCTACATAAAATTCATCATCAACCAGAACAAGTACAGGATTTCTATCCAACACCTGGTACTCTATCAACTACGATGTACTATACAGGACTTGATCCACGCGATATGAAACCTGTGTATGTGGCTAAAACCAGTAAAGAAAAATCAATGCAAAGAGCCTTGCTGCAATATCGTAATCCAAAACACTATAACTTAGTGTATGATGCATTGATGGAAGCAGGACGTGCGGATTTAATTGGACAAGGAAAACATTGCTTAAT
The DNA here is from genome assembly GCF_004365815.1 of Breznakia blatticola. GTDB lineage: Bacteria > Bacillota_I > Bacilli_A > Erysipelotrichales > Erysipelotrichaceae > Breznakia > Breznakia blatticola. Next base: position 23,271 of record NZ_SODD01000031.1, on the reverse strand, counting down.
CAAAGACAAAAGTCATCAATATGCAGCTAAATACAAAAGTAAAAATGCATATGGTAAAGCAAACTATTCAACTAAACAACCAAACCGTCAAAAAAGAAATAAATCAAGATAACTTAAAAGAGCGCTAATTGATGCGCTCTTTCTATTTATAAATGGTTATTGCGTTTTGTCCATTATTGTTGTTAGCATCATCCAAAATATAAGAGACATCACAATTCACATCATATAGATAATACGCATGTTCACCTAAATAGATATTGAATTCTTTGCCATTTGTATTTTCTACATAAAAACAATTATTTCCACGATCGATCAGATTTCTTGGCAAATACGTTGCTTGTCCATTACTCATCTCTTCACCACCCATCATGATTGATGTCGTCTGCGAAGTTGTATCAAAATACTCACGATACATGTGTCCTTTACTGTCACTTTTCACAGTGGAATAGAGACGCTTAGGAACAATTGGTCCACTTGGATTAACAACTTGAGATTCATTAATATCAGCTTCAGTTAACACATCAGACACTTCAGAAGCTGTCTCTTGTTGTTGAACTTTTTCCTCTTTTTCTAGTTCAGCTTGTAATGCTTTTAACTGTTCAAGTGCACTTTCAAAAGATCTATTTCCACTAACTTTCTCATATGACAGATAATAGTCTTGTAAATTAGTTATTAAGACGATTCGATTTATGGTTTCAATTTTTTCTTTCATGTCATAGACGCTTAAAGACACGATACTGATAACCGCAATTATAAATGCAATAAGACTATATTTTTGTTGCTTATTTTTCATGGACACCTCTTTATTAGTATACGCTGTAGTTATTAAATAGAAAAGAAAAAAGTAAACCCTAGAGTTTACTTAAATGCTTTCTTAAATTTTTCAAATGGTGATTCATATTTCGCAGACTTGCGAAGTTTTTCATATAGGTCTTTTTGTTGTTTGCTTAATTTCTTAGGCATTTCAACTTTTACATCTACATATTGATCTCCAATATATCCTTTTGGAGACTTCACACCTTTTCCTTTTAGTCTAAATTTTGTTCCTGATTGTGTACCTGCTGGAATTTTTAAACTTACATCACCATATACTGTTGGCACATCAATACTTGTTCCTAAAACTGCATCTACATCAGAGATTGGAACTTGTATACGGATATCGTTTCCTTCACGAATGAAGTTTTTATGTGGTGCTACAAGGATTTCAATATATAAGTCACCATTTGGACCTCCATTTACTCCTTTTTCACCTTTTCCAGTTACACGAATTTGTTGACCAGATTGAATTCCTGCTGGAATTTTAATATCTAACTTCACATGTTTGTGTTCATATCCACTTCCATGACATTTACTACATTTATTTTTAATGATTGTACCTGTTCCATTACATGTTGGACATACACTTTCACTTTGGAAAACACCAAAAGCTGTTTGTTGTTGAGTAACAACACGTCCTGATCCATTACATGTTGGACAAGTTTGTACATCATCTTTACTTTTTGCTCCTGTTCCTGAACATTCGCTACAAGTCTCATCCACTTCAAGTGAAACTTCTTCACTTTTACCAAAGATGGCATCCATGAAATCCACACGCATTTGCATAAAGCGATCTTGTCCTTTTTGTGGACCATTTCTTCTTCTAGAACTTCCAGAGAATCCACCACCAAAGAATGAACCAAATATATCTTCAAAACCACCAAAGTCAGAAAAGCCTTGCCCTCCAAATCCTTGTGCACCATCCATTCCGGCGTGCCCGAATTGATCGTATGTGGCTTTCTTTTGTTTATCGCTTAATACTTCATATGCTTCATTTACTTCTTTAAATTTATCTTCAGCATCTGCATCTTTATTAACGTCTGGATGGTATTTTTTTGCTAATTTACGATATGCTTTTTTAATATCAGCGTCACTTGCACCTTTGTCTAGGCCTAACACCTCATAATAATCTCTTTTATTTGCCATCACAAACCTCCTACTTTATATTCCCTATGTATTATACACAAGAGAAGTTCTAGTTGCCTAGAACTTCTTTTACATTTTTAGTTTTTTTCTTCGAATTCAGCATCTACAACATCATCGTCAGGGTTTGTTTCTGGTTGAGGTTGTCCTTGATCACCTGGTTGTTGGTACATTGAAGCACTTGCAGCTTGTGCTGCTTTTTCTAATGCATCAAGTTGTGTACGTACTTTATCCATGTCATTTTCATCTAATGCTTTTTGAAGTTCGTCACGCAATTTTTGTGTTTCTTCTTTTTGGTTAGCATCCATTTTATCTCCAGCTTCTTCCATTGATTGGTCGATTTGGTTAATAAATGATTCTGCTTTATTTCTAAGTTCTACTTCTTCTTTACGTTTTTCATCAGCTTCTTTATTTGCTTCAGCTTCTTTTACCATTTTTTCAATTTCATCATCTGATAAACCTGTAGAGTTTTGGATAACAATACTTTGTTCTTTTCCAGTTCCCTTGTCAGTTGCTGATACGTTAACAATACCATTTACGTCAATATCGAATTTAACTTCAATTTGAGGAACTCCACGACGTGCTGGAGCAATTCCATCAAGTTTGAACATTCCTAATGTTTTGTTATCAGCAGCCATTGGACGTTCCCCTTGTAGTACGTGAATATCTACAGCAGGTTGGTTATCTGCAGCTGTTGAGAATACTTGTGATTTACTAGTTGGGATTGTTGTATTACGTTCGATAAGAACAGTCATAACTCCACCCATTGTTTCGATACCAAGACTTAATGGTGTAACATCTAGTAATAATACATCTTTAACATCTCCAGTAATAACTCCACCTTGGATAGCAGCACCCATTGCTACTACTTCATCAGGGTTTACTGAACGGTTTGGTTCTTTTCCTAATTCTTTTTTAACTGCTTCTTGAACAGCTAAGATACGAGTTGATCCACCAACAAGTAATACTTGATGAATATCGTTTTTCGTAACACCAGCATCTTGTAATGCTTGACGAACTGGTCCAATTGTTCTTTCAACTAATGAACGAGTCATATCGTCAAATTTTGCTCTTGTTAATGTATTTTCATAGTTCAATGGACCATTTGCTCCATTTGAAAGGTATGGTAATAAGATTTGTGTTTGTGCCATACTTGATAAGTCTTTTTTCGCTTTTTCTGCAGCATCTTTTAGACGTTGCATTGCAAGTTGGTCACCTGATAAGTCAACTCCATTTTGTTTCTTGAAGTCTTCTAACATCCATTTAACGATCACATCATCAAAGTCATCTCCACCAAGTTTGTTATCCCCAGCAGTTGATAATACTTCGAATGTTCCATCAGCTAATTCAAGGATTGATACGTCAAATGTACCTCCCCCTAAGTCATATACTAATACTTTTTGTTCTGTATCTGTTTTGTCGATACCGTAAGCAAGTGCTGCAGCTGTTGGTTCGTTGATAATACGTTCAACTTCTAATCCAGCAATTTTACCAGCATCTTTCGTTGCTTGACGTTGTGCATCATTGAAGTATGCAGGTACTGTAATAACTGCTTTTGTTACTTTTTCACCAAGGTAGTCTTCTGCATATCCTTTTAAGTATTGAAGGATCATTGCTGATACTTCTTGTGGTGTGTAATCTTTACCGTTTGCATGTTCTTTTTCATTTGTTCCCATCAAACGTTTAACACTTGAAATCGTGTCTTTATTTGTAACTACTTGACGTTTTGCAGCATCCCCAACGATTGTTTCACCGTCTTTAAACGCTACTACTGAAGGTGTTGTTCTATTACCTTCTGGGTTTGTAATTACTTTAACATCGCTACCGTCCATTACGGCAACACATGAATTTGTTGTTCCTAAGTCAATTCCAATAATTTTACTCATAGTTCCTCCTATTGTTACTCACTAACTTTTACTAAACTTGCGCGAATTACGCGATCTTTTAACATATAACCTTTTTGAATCTCTTCAAGTACGATTCCTGGTTCAACACCTTCTACTTTTTCTGTTACTAAAGCTTGGTGTATATTTGGATCGAAAGGTTTATCTAAACATTCAATAGCTGTTACACCTTCGTTTTCCAAAGCAATTTTGATTTGTTGATATACCATGTTAATACCATTTACATAGTTTTTACCTTCTTCATCTTTTGCTTCAAATCCAATAGCTCTTTCAAGATTATCCATAACTGGTAAAATCTCTTGGGCAAAGCTTTGAATGCGATACTTTCTTAATGTGTCAGCATCATTTTGTAATCGTTTCTTTAGATTTTCCGTGTCTGCATACGCTTTATAATACATATTTTGCGTTTTTGCAAGTTCTTCACGCAATCCAATGATTTCTTCTTCTAATGCTTCTTCTTTTGATTTCTTTTTCTTAAAGAAACCTTTCTTTTCTTTCTTTTCGTCTTCTTCAAGTTCTTCATGCTCTTGAGTTTCTACTGCTTCTTCGTTATCTAACATTTCTTCTTGTTCGTTAGCTTCCGTCTCAAGAACTTCTTCCTCTTGAAGAGTTGCTTCTTCTTTGTTTAACTCTTCACTCATCGTTCCACTCCTATCTATCATTACGATATAAATCTCCGATTGCTTTTGCCATATATTCCATTAATGCTACAACTTTGTTGTATGGCATTCTTGTTGGCCCTACAACCATAAGTTTTCCTTCTTCTTCATCATTAATTCGAATCGTACTTGAGACAACAGATACGTTTTCAAATGGAATGACTTGGTTATCATCATTTCCAATACGAATCGAAATATCTTCATTACTACTTCCCAGTTGACGCCAAACACTACTATCCTCTAAGAACTTCATCAGTTCACGAAGTTTTTCGATATCAGCAAATTCTGGTTGGTAAAGCATATTTGATGTACCTGAAGTATATACATTATCGCTTGCGAATTTCACAAATGCGCTAACAAATGCTTGGAATAACACTTCATGACGAACCACTTGACTTGATAACAGTGGTCTAATTTCTTCTAGTTTACTTGATAATTCATTAATTGGCGTTCCTGCTAGATGATCATTTAAAATATTACAACATGTTTGAATATCATTTAAACTCACATTTTCTTCAAAATGGAACATCTTATTTTCTGTATGTCCTTGATCAGTTATAAATACACATACTGCACTTCTTTCGTTAATTGGAAAGATTTGAATATGTTGTAGATTTTGTGAACTTGTTTCTGGACCAAGTACTACAGATGTTAAGTTAGTCATTTGCGAAAGTATATCACAACTTCGCTTTACGATTTCCTCAACACTATAATGACGTTCATGGAATACTTCACTTAATGCATTTTCAACATTACTATCTAATTCTTTTTCCATAAGATGCTCTACATAGAATCGGTACCCTTTACTTGAAGGTACACGTCCACTTGATGTATGCGTCTTCTCTAATAATCCAAATTCTTCCAACGCAGCCATTTCATTACGAAGAGTTGCACTTGAAACTTTGATATTTAATAAGTTCATTAAATTTTTCGAACCAACCGGTTCTGCTGTCTTTGTGAACTCATCAACGATCGTTTTAAAGATTAATAATTGTCGATCTGTTAGTTGCATATGTACACCCTTTCTAGCACTCTTTACGAGCATCTGCTAATACTATATACCACCAAATTAGCACTGTCAAGTATAAAGTGCTAATATTTTTGAATTATTTCATTTTCATCAATGTATACCTATTAGTAAAGATGATATGAGTGTATTCATATACGTAAAAATGGTAGAATATAGATATGAAAAAAAGAAAGAGGAAAACAAGTAGACAGCTAAAAATCATTCGCAGAAAACTATTACTGATAATGATTCTAAGTTGCTTAATTATTATTGGCTGTGTTGCAATTATCGCACTAAAAAACATCAGTGAAGACATGCTTGCACAATTTACAGAAGAGACTCGTACATCAACAAAAGGCGATGAATTACCGACCATAGAATCAAAAAGTGATTTACAAGAAAGTATCGCGTATATTCTTGATGCATATGATTTTGATGACAAACAGTTGTCGTATATATATTATGATCCCAAAGATGATGAGACCATTCAAGTAAATGAAGATGAAGATATGCTAGCAGCAAGTACGTATAAACTACCACTTGCTATGTACTATTATGACTTAATCGAGAAAGGTGTGTATACAAAGGATACTGCCCTACCTTTTTATGAAGAAGCATATATGCCAGAGGAAGGCCTTTCTACAATTTACACAATTGATGATCAAATTCCTTTATCCTATTTAATTAGACAAGCTATTGTGAATAGTGATAACTCTGCATCACTGATTATGTTATATACAACTGGAGTCTTGGAAACCTATCAAGCTTTTTCTAATTATGGTGCAAAACAATACACACTTGAAGAAATCAACAACAATGTAACTACTGCTAGAAGCAGTATGGAAGTACTAAAGTATCTTTACAATCATCAAGATAAATATCAAGAACTGATTGATTTATTAAAAATTGCCAGCCAAGGATATTTCTTACAAGCAGGAACTGCTGCTGAGCATTATGAAATCGCACACAAGTATGGAGAGTTTGCAGGTTATGTCAATGATTATGGAATCGTATATACAGAGGAACCATACTTGATTGCAATATTCACGGATGGTATAGTAGATTCACCGACGTTGATTGCCGACTTAAACGATGTCTTTTGCGCATACCATCAACAAAAATACAAATAAAGGAGTATATCATGCATATTAATTATTCACAGGTCAGCGAAGTATACGCTGGAACTACCCTAAAAGATTCGAGTAAACCGCAAGACAATAACCTTGCCATACATACAACAGATGCTACAGATGAAGTAATTCAAAACCGTAAAGACTTTATGAAGGAAATCGATTTTGAATTAGAAAAATGTACATTTGCAAATCAAACACACAGTACAAACATTCATAAAGTCACAAAAGAAGATATTGGTGCTGGTGCCTACAGTACAAAAGATGCAATTGCAGATTGCGATGCGTTGTATACGGATTTGCATAATGTTTTAATTGGTGTCTTTACCGCAGATTGTGTTCCTATTTTGATTCATGATCAAGACCAACACATCATTGCGGCTATTCATGCTGGTTGGAAAGGTACTGTTGCAGGTATTACAAAAAAAATGTTACATACGCTTTTATACGAAGAAAACTGTGAAGCAAGTGCATTACGTGTAATTATTGGACCATCAATTGATTTTACAAGCTTTGAAGTTGGACAAGATGTTATTGATGAAGTACTTAAACTTGATTTTGATACATCTACTTATTACATGCCAAAAGGTAATGATAAATACTATTTAGATGTACGTGGTTTAAATTATCAAATGTTGCGAGATGCTGGTATCCCCGATACAAACATTATTATTCAACATGAAGATACATTTGAAGATAATGAAAATTTCTTCTCGTATCGTAGAAATAAGGATACTGGACGCAATTTAACCTTTATATTACAAAAGTAGGATCGTTTGACCCTACTTTTTCTTTATATCTTCATCTGCTTCTACTTCGTAGTCTTTCATTGGTGCATATGCACGATCCACATTTATCACTCCATAATTTGGAACTTCTCCTTGTGGTATTTTTGATTCTATTACGTCTATGATATCTTGACGCTTCATTTTACAATCAATTGGAACTTCAACATCAAATATAAAATTATTATGTGTCTTAGTTTTGACCACTCGAAAATCATGTAAGGAAAAACGAGGGTCGATGTCATGCATAACTTGCTCCATCTCTTTACGCATTTGATTTGTATAAGGATCATCAATATCAATTGGATCCATGTGAATAACAAGATGAATATTGTCTTGTACAAGAAAGTCGTTTTCAATATCATCGATTGTAGAATGTGCTTCCATCATATCTTCTTTACTACTAATTTCAACATGGATAGTCACAAAAGTTTGATCAGGTCCATAACTATGTACAATCATCTCATGTACACCTAGCACGCCAGGATACGATAATATTTTTGCGGCAACTTTTTTTGTGAAATCAACACTTGGAGCTTCCCCAATTAATTTTGTGAAGGTTTCACTTACAATTCCCCATCCAGCTTTTAAGACAAATAAAGCGACGATAACTCCTAAAAATCCATCCAACTGTATCGCAAAGACATGCGAGATAAGCAGTCCTATTAAGACAACACTTGTTCCTAACACATCACTAAAGCTATCCACTGCAGTTGCTTGCATCACAGTCGAGCCAATGCGCTTTCCATATGCATGGTTATAAGCATACATATAGATTTTTACAACTATAGATATAATTAGTACAACAACCATCGGTATCGTTACAACAACATTTTTTGGATGAATAATATCTGTAACTGATGAAAATACAAGTTGCATCCCAAAAAACAAAATGATAAATGCAATAATCATAGAAAATATATATTCTAAACGTTCGTGACCAAAAGGATGTTCTTTATCTGCTGGCTGAGCAGCAAAGATAAAGCTAATAAGCGACAGAATTGAACTACCTGCATCACTTAAGTTATTAAACGCATCTGCTTGTATTGACACACTATGAAAAAGTAATCCAATGGTAAGTTTACTTGTAAATAAAATCATATTCCAAAATATGCCATAGATACTTGCAAGTCGTCCATATGCAGAACGTACTTTTCCATCTTTGAAGTTCTTATAATCTTTAATAAATAATTTTGCTAATACACCCATAAGCGCTCCTTAATCATTTACCCATTATACTATGATTTCATTTCATTTCCTAGTCACTAACAAGATGGGTATCTGTGTGTACAAACCCAGTAATGATTGATAAAATACAATTGTACTTATAAAACAGGAAAGGATTCATTTATGTATATAAAAGATCAAAAGAAAATTTGGATAGCAAGTACGGATTCCCCTATTTACATGTTACCAAGTATGGCAAACCGTCATGGACTTATCGCAGGAGCAACAGGAACTGGAAAAACCGTAACTCTAAAAGTTCTTACCGAAGCATTCAGTGATGCAGGAGTTCCTGTATTTTTAGCTGATATTAAAGGGGATGTGTCCGGTCTTGCATCACCAGGAGTCAGTAATAAAAATGTCGATGAGCGCATTGCATCATTATACATTCAAGACTGGAGTTTTAGTGGGTATCCAACACGATTCTACGATATTTACGGAGAAAAAGGTACTCCCGTTCGTACGACGATTTCTGATTTAGGACCTGATTTACTTGCACGCATCTTAGAATTGAATGATATTCAATCTTCCGTTCTAAAAATTGTATTCAAAATTGCAGATGAACAACAACTATTATTATTTGATATCAAGGATGTTAAGGCGATGTTACAGTTTGTGGATGCACAAAGAGAAAATCTGCAAAAAGAATACGGAAATATCGCTTCAGCAACAATCGGTGCAATTATACGTTCTCTTGTTGCTTTAGAAGCAAGTGATGGAAACACATTTATCGGTGAACCAGAACTTGATATCAAAGATTGGCTAGTTTGCGATCCAAGTAGTGGACAAGGAATTATTAATATTTTACATGCCGTGAAGTTAGCACAAAATCCAGTCTTGTATTCTACATTCTTATTATGGTTATTATCAGAAATTTATGAAACATTACCGGAAGCTGGAGATTTAGAAAAACCAAAGATGGTATTCTTCTTTGATGAAGCACACTTATTATTCAATGATGCACCTAAGGCTTTATTGGATAAGGTCGAACAAGTTGTTAAATTGATTCGTTCTAAAGGTGTTGGTGTATATTTCATTACACAGCAACCAACCGATATTCCAAATCGTGTACTAAGTCAACTTGGTAATAAAATTCAACATGCTCTACGTGCATATACACCAGCTGAGCAAAAATCTATCAAAGCAACTGCCGAATCATTTCGCATCAATCCTGCCTTTGATACGGAACAAGTTTTACAAGAACTTGGTACTGGTGAAGCATTGGTTTCATTTCTTGATGCAAAAGGAGTCCCTACAATGGTAGAACGCGCAACAATCCTTCCACCAAGAAGTTATATGGGAGCTGCCGATGATACAACCATCGAAAATTGTATTCGCAACAACCCAGTAGAAGCAAAATATCGCATGCGTGTGGATAGCAAATCTGCATATGAAGAGCTACAAGAAAAAACAGCAGAATTAGAAGCGCAAGAAATTGCAAACAAGGAAGCAGAAAAACAAGCTAAAGAACAAGCAAAACTTGATGAGAAACAAGCTAAAGAACTTACTAAACTGCAACAAAAAGAGCAAGCTCGACAAGAGAAAGCCGAACAAAAGAAAACCGATCGAAGAAATAAGCAAATTGATCGATTTGTTGGTAATGCACTTAGTTCTATTGGTCGAAACGTTGGAAACAGCATTATTCGTGGTATCTTTGGTACACGCAAAAAATAAATCTAATTACCTAAAACAAAGGGCATCGAACCAGTCGATACCCTTTTCATTTATCCTATTTTGATTCTGCACGGATGGCAGCTTGTGCTGCAGCTAGACGTGCAATTGGAACTCTAAACGGACTACATGATACATATTGAAATCCTACATTGTGGAAGAATTCAACACTTGAAGGATCTCCTCCGTGTTCCCCACAAATACCAAGTTTAATGTTTGGTCTCGTTTTCTTACCAAGATCAACTGCATTTTTCACAAGTTTTCCAACTCCTTTTTGATCCAAGCGTTGGAATGGGTCTTGTTCATAAATGTGTTTGTCATAGTAATCACTTAAGAAACCACCTGCATCATCTCTTGAGAAACCAAATGTCATTTGTGTTAAGTCATTTGTTCCAAATGAGAAGAATTCCGCTTCTTCGGCAATTTCATCAGCTGTTAATGCAGCACGAGGAATCTCAATCATTGTTCCTACCATATAATCAAGTTTTTCACCTGATGTCTCGATAATTTCATCTGCAACTTTTTTCACAACTGCTTTTACATAGCGTAACTCGGCAACATCACCTACTAGTGGAATCATAATTTCAGGAACTACATTGAAATCTGCATTGCGTTTATTAACAGCGATTGCAGCTTCAATAACTGCGCGTGTTTGCATTTCTGCAATTTCTGGATATGAAATATCCAAACGCACACCACGGTGTCCCATCATCGGGTTAAATTCATGTAATCCTTGAATGATTCCTTTTAATTCATCAACTTCCATTCCCATATCTAATGCAAGTTGTGTAATATCGTATGAAGATGTTGGTAAGAATTCATGAAGTGGTGGGTCTAAATAACGAATCGTTACCGGTCTACCTTGCATAGTTTCATAAATCGCTTCAAAGTCACCTTTTTGCATTGGCAACAATTTAGCAAGTGCACGTGAACGTTGCTCACTTGTTTTTGAAACAATCATCTCACGAATTGCTTTAATACGTTCTCCTTCAAAGAACATATGTTCAGTACGCACAAGACCAATACCTTCTGCACCAAATGCTAATGCTTGTTTAGCATCACGTGGCGTATCTGCATTTGTACGAACTTTTAATGTTCTGAATTCATCAGCCCAATTCATGAATGTTTCAAAGTCATCTTCAATTGCAGCTGGTACAGTTTTTAATTCTCTACCGTATACATTACCAGTTGAACCATCTAGAGAGATGTAGTCATATTCTTTATATGTTTTTCCGCCTACGGTAAATGTTTTGTTTTCTTCATTAATTTTGATATCTCCAACACCTGATACACAGCAGATTCCCATACCACGTGCAACAACTGCTGCGTGACTTGTCATACCACCACGTACAGTTAAGATACCTTTTGATGAGTTCATACCTTCGATATCTTCAGGAGACGTTTCTAGACGTACAAGAATCACTCTGTGACCCTTTTGTGCATAATTAGCAGCATCCTCTGCATTAAACACAACTTGTCCAGTAGCTGCTCCAGGACTTGCTGGAAGACCAGTTGCAATTGGTGTTTCACCTTTGATATCATCTTGATCAAATTGTGGGTGCAACAATGCATCTAATTGATTTGGATTTACCATTAAGATTGCTTCCTTTTTACTTAGAAGTCCTTCACTTACTAAATCACATGCAATTTTAAGCGCTGCTTTAGCCGTACGTTTTCCATTACGGGTTTGTAGCATATACAATTTTTTATTTTCAATTGTAAATTCCATATCTTGCATATCATGATAGTGCTCTTCTAAGCGTTTAGAAATCGCTACAAATTCATCATATACTTCTGGCATTACTTTTTGCAATTCACTAATATGGTTAGGTGTACGGATACCAGCAACAACATCTTCACCTTGTGCATTCATTAAGAATTCACCAAATAATTGATTATCTCCAGTACTTGGACTTCTTGTAAAGGCAACACCTGTTCCAGATGTTTCACCCATATTACCAAATACCATCATTTGAACGTTTACTGCAGTTCCCCAACTTGAAGGAATATCATTCATTTTACGATAGTAAATTGCTCTTGGATTGTTCCAAGATTTAAATACTGCTTCGATTGCAAGAGCTAGTTGCTCTCTTGGATCTAATGGGAAATCCGATTTTAACTCTGCATGGTAGAACGATTTAAATCGTCGTACCATTTCTTTTAAATCATCTGTAGTTAATTCAGTATCCAATTCTACTTTTCGTTCCGCTTTGATATCATCAATTACTGTTTCGAATTTAGATTTTGATAATCCCATAACTACATCAGCGAACATTTGAATAAAGCGTCGGTATGAATCATATGCAAATCTTGGATTATTCGTTAGTTTTGCAAGACCTTCAACCACTTCATCATTGAGTCCTAAATTTAGAATCGTATCCATCATCCCTGGCATACTTGCACGTGAACCACTACGTACAGAAACAAGTAATGGATTATTTGGATCACCAAACACCTTACCTGAACTCTTTTCTAACGCAGTTAAATGTGTAAAAATCTCATCGATGATTTTCTTATCAATTGTTTCACCATCATCGTAATACTTGTTACAAGCTTCTGTTGTAACCGTAAAACCATCAGGAACTGGCATTCCTAAATTGATCATTTCTGCTAAGTTTGCTCCCTTACCACCAAGTAAGTTACGCATCGTCTCATTTCCCTCATGAAATGAATAAACAAATTTATCCCCCATAATAGGACCTCCTTCTCTCTATAACTGTGTAATCGCTTTCACAAGTATTATTATATCGAAAGTCCTAACGTAATGCTACTCTTAGACATGTCTGCTGGTTGTAAATGGTAGATATTTGGAAATTTTGGTCCATACAAATAAGAAAAAAAGAGGAAGTATTCCTTTGTTGTATATAAACAACATTTTAGGAAATGTTCCTCTAATTTACTTATGCCAATTCTGCTAGTCGTTTTATAACGATTTCATATTGGTTTTTATAGTTTTCTAGTTTTTCTTTTTCTGCATTTACTTTTGCTTCTGGAGCCTTATTTGTGAAGTTTGGATTTGCTAACATCCCCTCTGCACGTTTAATTTCTCCTTCTAGCTTTTTCTTATCCTGTTCAAGTTTTTTCTTTTCTTCTTCAATATCAATTAATGAAGCTAAAGGAATCGAGATTGACCCTTGATATACAGGACGTACAACCATTTCCTCGTCACCAACACTTGAAACCCAAGTTGCTTTACACATTTGTTGAAGGAATGCATTAATGAATACATTTGTATCTTCAACTTGTTCATTTGTATCTTTAACAAGAATATCAACTGGTGCGCTTGGTTTTAATTTATACGTTGCTTTTACTTCACGCACTGCTTCTACAATTGAAATTAATCGTTTCACTTCTTCCATTTCAATATCCATAATATCTGTAGAAATTGCAGTTGGCCAAGTTTCTTCATTCATTGAATCTTTAAGATGTGGAAGTGCAAGATAGATTTCTTCAGTCACAAATGGCATAAATGGAGATAACATTTTTAGAATTCCTTCTAATACCAATAGCAATGTTGATTTTGCGGCAGTTTTAATTCCCTCATCATCACTTTGAAGACTTGCTTTACTTAATTCGATGTACCAGTTACAGAAATCATCCCAAATAAATGAGTACAATTCATTACCAACTAGTGCAAATTCAAAACGGTCCATATTCTCACTAACATTTTTTAATGTTTCATTGAATCGTTTAATAATCCATTTATCAATTGTTGTTGCTTTACTTAATTCAATTTGTTCGTGATCAAAATCATCTGCAATATGCATTAATACGAATTTTGAAGCATTGTATATTTTGTTGATGAAGTTACTTGAACTATCAACTTTCTCATCAATATAACGAAGGTCTTGTCCTGGTGTAGAATTCGTTGTTAAGAAAAAGCGCATTGCATCACATCCATGATCTGCAATTACATCCATTGGATCTACGCCATTTCCAAGTGATTTAGACATCTTACGTCCTTGTTCATCACGAACAAGTCCATGAATAAGAACATCCTTGAATGGACGACTGTGTGTCGCATAACGTGCTTGGAATGCCATTCTAGCAACCCAGAAGAAGATAATATCATATCCTGTAACTAATGTATCATTTGGATAGTAGCGTTCAAAATCAGCTGTTTCTTCAGGCCAACCAAGTGTTGAGAATGGCCATAATGCACTTGAGAACCATGTATCAAGCACATCTTCATCTTGTTGCCAGTTATCAATATCTTCAGGTGCTTGTAATCCAACATAGATTTCACCTGTGTCTTTGTGATACCAAGCTGGGATTCTGTGTCCCCACCATAATTGACGTGAAATACACCAGTCTTCAATTTTTTCTAACCATTGGTTAAATGTATGTTCGAAACGTTTTGGTGTAAAGTTGATTTTTTGATCTTCAATATTTTGATTCTTAATTACTTCATCTGCTAATGGACGCATTTTAACAAACCATTGTTTAGATAAATATGGTTCAACAATTGTATCTGTTCTTTCTGAGTGACCAACTTGGTGCATATGTTTTTCGATTTTAATAAGTGTTCCTGCTGCCTTTGCATCTTCAACAAGTGCTTTACGGCAAGCAAAACGGTCCATATTTTCATATTTACCAGCTAATTCATTCATTGTTCCATCTGGATGCATACAAATTGGCATTGGTAAATGATATTTTTGTCCAATCACAAAGTCATTTGGATCATGCGCAGGTGTACATTTCATAACCCCAGTTCCAAATTCAACATCAATATAATCATCAGTTATAATAGGCAATTCTTGTCCATTTGCTGGGTTAATTACATGCATTCCAACTACATCTTTGTAGCGTGCATCATCTGGGTGAACAACTACACAAACATCTCCAAACATTGTTTCTGGTCGTGTTGTGGCAACTTGTAATTCTTGACCCGTTTCCACTACTTTATAATTGAATGTGTACATTGCACCTTCAATTTCCTTATGTATAACTTCAATATTTGATAACGCTGTTTTTGCTTCAGGATCCCAGTTAATAATACGTTCTCCTTGATAAATCAAGCCATCATTGTATAAATCAACGAAGATTTTATTAACTGCTTGATTTAGTCCAGAATCAAGTGTAAAACGTTCTCTAGTATAATCAAGCGATAAACCTAGTGTTGCCCATTGTTCACGAATATGACTTGCATATTCCTCTTTCCAGTTCCATGCATGTTCCAAGAATTTCTCACGACCAATATCGTATCGTGAAACACCTTGTGCTTTTAAACGCTCATCAACTTTTGCTTGTGTTGCAATTCCTGCATGGTCCATTCCAGCAAGCCATAGTACATCAAAACCTTGCAAACGTTTGTATCTAGCAACAATATCTTGCAATGTTGTATCCCATGCATGACCAAGATGTAACTTACCTGTTACGTTTGGTGGTGGAATCACCATTGCATATGGTTTCTTACTTGTATCACCTGCAGTGAAATATCCTTTTTTCACCCAATGATCGTAATACTTGCTTTCGATTTTACTATGATCATATTTTGCTTCTAATATATTTCTCATCTTCATCTCCTCTTTCTATTTAGATACACTTTCATGTGCATTTTACTTTTAAAAATAAAAAGCACTCATCCCAAAGGACGAATGCTCGTGGTACCACCTTAATTTGCATACAATGTATGCCTTAAACAGATAACGGCTGTAACCGGATATTCTTACTAAACTCAGAACATCTACTCCTAGACTACCTTCCATACATTCATTTATTGTTTTTCACCAACCAACAACTCTCTATAAAACGTTAGTATGTACTCCTTCTATTCACTGTATTTATTTTCTTACTTATTATACCAAGTTTTTCACTTTAATCAACAAGTGCTTGTGCAAAGTTTTTCGCATATGCATGGATTTCTTCTTTTTGTGCATCACTTGGCTTGAATTTAATACGTAACCCTTCATCTACAAGTTTCATTTTTTGTTGCTTCAAACGGACCATCATATTTGGAACTGCCTCACCAGACCATCCATAACTACCAAAAGCACTAGCAACCTTAATTCCATCATATGGTGTTAGAATTCGATTCATCATATGCCATACTGGAGGTAATGCATCTCCGACAATTGTACATGAACCATAAAGTACTCCATCGGCTTGTTTAATTGCTTCATATACTTCCTCTTGGTCTGCTTCTACTAAATCATACAACTTCACTTCTAGATGCTGATTCTCTAATTCATCTTTAATAATTTCTGCCATTTCGTGTGTGTAGCCATATGCAGTTACATAAGCAATTACTACTTTTTTTACATCGTTAGTTTTCACTTTCGCAAAATCTGTATAACGTTGAATGAAATCATCAATTTCTTGGTCAATCAAACATCCATGACCAGTTGCAATATAACGAATTGGTAAATCACGAATTTTATCCATTGCCTTAGCAACAAATGGTTTAAATGGACCCATAATCATTTCTGTATAATATGCGAATGCTTTTTCATAGTTATCACGATTTGCGACCTGAGATAATAACACCTCATTTGTGGCATAATGTGCACCAAATGAATCGCAAGTTACTAGAATTTCTTCATCAACAATGTATGTATACATCGTATCTGGCCAATGTAGATTTGGTGCCATAATAAAACGTAGCGTTTTATTTCCAACAACGACTTCTTCTTGGTCTTTCACAACGCGTCCATTAAACGGTTTATTTACAATTTCTTTTAAATTGTTTTGTGCGGCAATGGTTGAAAGTATCTCAATATTTGGATTTAATTCAAGAAACTTCTCTAATGAGCCAGAATGATCTGGTTCAGTATGATTACAAATAATGTATTTGATATCTTCTACTTTTACTAATTCTTTAACTTTTTCGATATATTCATCAAAAAATTTGTCTTTTACTGTTTCAAACAAAACAACCCCTTGACTTGTTTTTAGTAAGTATGAATTGTATGTTGTTCCAAATTCAGTTTCCATAATAATGTCAAAACGTCGTAAATCTGGATTTTCTACCCCAATCCAATAAAAATCATCTGTGATTTGTAAGTATTTCATAATTATCTACTCCTATCTTTACCTTTAAGTATAGGCAATAATAAGGTGCAATTCAACCATATTGCATCTTTTCACAGCGGATTTACCAAAAGAAAAGAAAGTGCTATGCAACACTTTCCAATAATTCATCAATTTTTTTCCAGACAGCTTCTCTTCCCTTTGATGTTTCACTTGAAAATTGAACAATTTCCGTTTCAGGGATTTCAAGCGTACTAGCAATTTTACGCATGTTTTTACTAATTTCACTACGTTTAAGTTTGTCAATTTTTGTTGCTACAACAACTACAGGTAAATGATGATATCGTGCATATTCCATCATGGTAATATCATCTTCACTTGGTTTATGACGTGCATCAACAAGTAGAACCAGTCCAATCTTTTGTTCACGAGTACCAAAGTAGTCTTCCATCATTTGACCAAAGGCTTGCAATTGTCTCTTGCTTATATTGGCATATCCGTATCCAGGAACATCAACAAACAGAAAGGTGTCGTCGATGTTAAAGAAGTTTAATAAACGTGTCTTACCTGGTGTATTTCCAACATAGGCAAGTTTTTTACGATTGACCATCGTATTGATAAAACTACTCTTTCCTACATTACTACGACCTGCTAAGACGATTTCTGGAAGTTGTGACTCAGGCCAAAAACTTTTGTCTGGAGCCGAAGTCACAAGTTCACAGTGTTGTATCGTTCTCATTATTTCACGAGTGCAGCATTAAGCACTTGCGAAACATGATCAACTGGAATAAATTTAATTGATTCTTTAACTGTTTCTGGTAAATCATCAAGATCTTTCACATTATCTTTAGGCATAACGATTGTTGTAATACCTGAGCGATGTGCAGCCATTGATTTTTCTTTCAATCCACCAATTGGCAATACATTTCCACGTAAAGTAACCTCACCAGTCATCGCTAAATCACTTTTTACTGGTTGATTTGACAAAGAGGAAATAAGTGCAGTGGTTAATGTCACACCAGCACTTGGTCCATCTTTAGGGACTGCACCTTCAGGAACATGAATATGTACATCTTGTGTTTTAAATATTTCAGAATCAATGTGATATTTTTTAGCATTCGCTTTTACATAGTCATATGCAATACTAGCACTTTCTTTCATCACATCACCAAGTTGTCCAGTCACAACAAGTTTACCAGTACCATCAAAATGGTTTACTTCTACTTGAAGAATATCTCCACCAAATGAAGTATATGCTAATCCTGTTACTGTACCTACTTGGTCTTTTTTCTCTTTACGTCCATAGTCAAAGATTTCTTTACCTAAGAACTCTTGGATTTTCTTTTTCGTCATAGATAGTGATTTCTTTTCATCTTTTAAAATCACAAGAACCGTTTTACGGATTAACTTAGCAATCACACGTTCCAATTGACGCACTCCACTTTCTCTAGTGTAGTGTTTAATTACATACATAAGCATCTCATCAGAGATTTTAAATTGTTTATCTGTTAAACCATTTTCTTTTAATTGTTTTGGTACCAAGTGACGTTTTGCAATTTCTAGTTTTTCAATTTCTGTATAACTTGATAATTGAATAATTTCCAAACGGTCTTGTAAAGCGTGTGGAATATTATCCAAGTAGTTTGCAGTTGCAATAAACATAACTTTGCTTAAATCATATGGTTCTTCTAAATAGTGATCTGAGAATAATGAATTTTGTTCTGGATCAAGTACTTCTAACATTGCACTTGCAGGATCTCCTTTATAATCAGCACCCATCTTATCAATTTCATCAATTAAGAATACAGGGTTTACGGTACCTGCTTTTTTCATACCTTGAATAAAGCGACCTGGCATCGAACCTAAGTATGTACGACGGTGTCCACGAATTTCCGATTCATCTTTTACCCCACCAAGTGAGATTTTAACGAATTCGCGATTCAATGCACGCGCTACTGATTTAGATAAAGATGTCTTCCCAACTCCTGGAGGACCTACTAAACAAATAATTGGTGCTTTTAAAGAATTTGTCATGGTTTTTACCGCAAGGTATTCCATGATACGTTCTTTTACTTTTTCTAGTCCATAGTGATCATCATCTAGCACTTGTTGTGCAACATTTAAATCCTCATTATCTTGACTTTCTTGCCACCAAGGAAGTTTCAATAACCAATCTAAATACGTTTTTACAACTCCACTTTCTCCTGATGCACTTGGTAACATTTCATAACGTGAAAGTTCTTCCAATGCTTTTTCTTTAATATTTTCAGGGTATGGATTTTCATTAATCATCTTACGGTATTCTTCTGTATCGCTATCGCGATCAGCAACATCACCTAATTCTTCTTTAATCGCACGAAGTTTTTCACGTAAATAGTATTCACGTTGATTTTCATCAAGACGTTGTTTTACCTTATCGTTGATTAAGTTATCTAAATCACTAATTTGTTTTTCATTTTCCATTTCTTGAATAATGTAAAGTAAACGATCATTTACTTTTTCAGCTTCAAGAATACGTTGTTTTGCTTCTACAGAGAATGGGAATACTTGTGCAACTTGGTCAGCAAGTTGATTTGCACTCAATCCTTCTGCTAATTTACTAATCATGTCTTTTGGAAGATCATGTGTAAATCCTTCAACATTTTCCAATTGTTGTGCAATACGACGAACTAATGCAAGTTCTTCTTGCGCACTTTCTTGAATATCTGCTAATGGTAATACACTACCAAAGACCATATCTCCTCCGAACTCTAAGGTTTGGATTCGTGCACGTTCAATTCCTTTGAATTTTACACGCATGTACCCATCCATGTGGCGGATATGCATAATATTACAAATCGTACCTACCTCATAAAGATCACTCATTCGTGGATCTTCTAAAGTTAAGTCTCTTTGTGCTACTAAAACGATTTGATTTTGGAAATGTTCTTGCGCTTCTTCAATCGCATAAACACTTTTCTTGCGTCCAACATCAATAATAATTTCATTGTTAGGAAACACGATGACGCCTCTAGTGCAAACAATAGGCAAATCGATTTTTACTTGTTCCATATACTACCTCCTTTATGGGTCAAAAAAGACGCTTTAGCGTCTTTTATTTTTCTTCTACAACGCTGTCTTTTACAATCTCAACAGCTTTTTGAAGTTTTAAGTCATACTGTAATGCATCTTTGTTTACAGCTTCTTTAACTTTATCAACTTCCATGTTGTAACGGTTTGCGATGTTTTCGTATTCAACTTCAACATCTTTATCGCTAATTTCTACTTTTTCAACTTCAGCGATTTTATCTAATACTAAACGAACGTTAACTTTCATTTCTGCTTCTGGTTTCATTTGTTCTTGAAGTGATTCAAGTGATGTTCCAGTCATTTGGAAGTATTGATCAACACTAAATCCTTGAGCAGCTAAACGTTGTCCAAAGTCATTAACCATTTGACTTACTTCATCATCAACCATTACTTGAGGTACATCCACTTTTGAATTGTCAACAAGTTGTTTTAACATGTCGTTTTCAAATTGTGTTGCAGCTTCTTGTTCTTTTTGTTCTTTTAAGTTCTTTTTCACGTATTTTTTGTAGTCTTCTACAGTTTCTACATCTTTAACTTCTGCATCCTTAATTAAATCATCGTTAATTTCAGGAAGTTCTTTTGTTTTAATTTCGTGAACTTTTACTTTGAATGTAACTTCTTTACCAGCTAAATCTGGTGCTCCATAGTTTTCTGGGAATGTTACTTGAATATCTTTTTCATCTTCAGCTTTCATTCCGATTAATTGTTCTTCAAATCCAGGAATAAATGAACCTGAACCAATTTCTAATGGATAGTTTTCACCTTTTCCACCTTCGAATGCTACATCATCTTTGAATCCTTCGAAATCGATAACAGCTGTGTCACCGTTTTCTACAGTTCCTTTATCTTTAACTACAAGTTCAGAGAAACGTGCTTGTAATTGTTCAAGTTGTTCATTAACTTCTTTAGCAGTAACTGTTGTTTTTGCCTTTTTGATTTTTAATCCTTTGTATTCACCTAATGTTACTTCAGGTTTTACTGTTACATTGAATTTCAACATAACTGCTTCTTTAGTAATTTCATCTACAGCTAATTCAGGACGAGAAATAATCCATAAATCATGTTCTTTAATTCCTTCTTGTAAAGCGTGTCCTGCAACTTCATCAATTGCTTCCATAAGAATGCTTTGTTCAGAAATTTTTTGACGTGCAATTTTTTCAGGCACTTGTCCTTTTCTAAATCCTTTTGCTTCGATGTCTTTCGCTAATTTTTTGAAAGCTGCTTCTTGGGCTTTTAACCACTTTTCACCTTCAACTTTAATCTTTAATTCTCCTTGAGAATTCTCTAACAATTTCCATTTTGAACTCATAATTTTTTAACCTCCAGTGTTTAAACACGATACTCTTTCAATTTTAAGTCATAACCCACATACTTTGCAAGGTCTTTTTCTTTTATATATGCATCAAATTGGTCTTTATCACCTAATGATTCATACACATAAGCAGTAATTGCGGTGGTAAGATATCGACTTTCTTCTTCCACGACGCTAAATGGGAGTCGGAAATACAATTCTTTCACCAAACAATCTATACACATTTTGTAAAATGTGGGGTTATCATTTTCAAAGTCATCGCTGAGTATTTTTACCATTACTTCTGTACTTTCACGTTCAGCAATCGGCTCAACGTAAGCAGCTATAAACTCTACATGTAAGCCATCATAATCAAGCTTTATTTCTTCATGTATATTTTGGTCAATGAGGATTTCAATTAACAATGTTCGAATCAATACATTCGGTTTATCCGATAGATATTTTTCAATCATCTCAAGATGTTGTCGAACATTACTTGTCGCAAGTATTTCACAAGCGACGCTAGCTTGATCTACACTTCCAAACAATAATGCTTCAATATCCTCTTGATCGTATGTCTTCGATTTTGCATTACCTGCCAGTTGCTGATTACAATACGTAAACAATGATTGATACTCTTGTTCATACTGTAACGGAACATACGGCATATTTAGCTCAACATCAAGCAATTGTCTAGCTTCTATAAACTTTTCATCCTTGATGAGTGCTTTTACATCTTCAAGTAAGCGATCATAATAATCCATATATTTTCCTCTTTGCCATTATACTAGAAGTGCTATAAATAATAAACTCATACGCCTTGAAGCATTGAATCACATTCAAGTTGACATCTACTCGTTTTAGCACTTTCATTAGTAGAGTGCTATTACTATATTTCATTCTATCTACCTTGTCAAGTGACTATCCCAAAATATTTAAAAATCTTCAAATTTTCTTCGTTTTTTTCTAGTGTATATAATAAAAGACTCCATTTGGAGTCCCTCTTGTTTGTTATTTACAAGTAGCGCCGCTATCTTCTAACTCTTCAACGATTTCTTTAACAGATGTGTTTTGCATTTCATCTAACGTTAAACCGCTTGTTTGCATCATAGCTGGTACTTCTTTAAGATCTTGAACGTTTAAAGTTAATGTAACATGTAATTCGCCATCTTTAACAGCAAGTTTCATCTCAACACCATCAACTTCTCCCATTGCTGATTCAAGTTGACCTTCAAGCATTTCAAGTTCTTCGTCAGTAATTTCAGAGTAATCTGTTGAATCATCAGCCATAAGCACTTTCATAGTTTTTAACTTATCGCCTTTTGGTTCAAGAGTAATTTCCATCTTTGAATATTCCTCGTCAATTGTACAAACTGTTGCTTTTTCTGATGAACTACCTGATGAACATGCAACTAGTGAAAGTCCAAGTAATCCACAAATGAATAGTTTTTTCATAATACTTACCCCCTTTACGTATCCATTATACATGAAAACGACAGAAAATAGTAATGTCATTAAGTTAAGCAATAGAATTGTAAGAGGAGTCAATTAATTTTGACCCCTCTTTTTTTCTATTGACTTTTACTACAAAATTTGGGCGC
>NZ_SODD01000030.1 GCF_004365815.1 Breznakia blatticola | reverse complement strand
AAAAAGTCAATTTATAGTTTCCAAGATTATCTCAATGGAAATAATAAAATGACTTTTTCTTTGTTTTTCTAGTCATATCTATTTGATGTTTAACAGTTCACTACGCTTAGCGGTAACACCTGCGGTTGGACTTTCACCAACTAGATATGCACCATGCCTGGCACACCTAAAAAAAATAACGTCACTACATATACGTAGGGCGTTATTTTAAAAAAAGAGCAGTACAGAATCTGTCTTGCTCTTTGGATGGTATTATAATTGACGGTTGTAGAACTCTACAATTAATAGTTCGTTAATTTCTGAGTTTAATTCATTTCTTTCAGGTGTACGAACATAAGTACCTTTTTTCGCGTTTTTGTCAACGTCTACGAATGCAGGTGCCTTGTATACTGCTTCTAATGAATCGTTGATTAGTTGTAAGTTTCTAGATTTTTCTTTTACTTCAACTACTTGTCCAGGTTTTACTTGGTATGATGGAATATCAACTTTTTTACCATCTACTAAGAAGTGTCCGTGGTTTACTAATTGACGAGCTGCTCTACGAGTAGGTGCAAATCCCATACGGTAAACTACGTTATCAAGTCTAGCCTCTAATAAGAATAAGAAGTTTTCACCTGTAACACCTTTCATTTTAATCGCACGTTTGTACGTGTTGAAGAATTGACGTTCGTTCATTTGGTACATGTAACGTAAACGTTGTTTTTCACGTAACTGTAAACCGTAGTTAGTTAACTTAATTCTTTTTGTAGGACCGTGTTGTCCTGGTGCGTATTGACGTTGTTTTCCTTTAGAAAATTCTTTTCCACTTTCTAAAATTGAGAAACTAAGACGTCTTGCTGTTTTAAAAACAGGTTTTGTAATTCTAGCCATTAATGTTTCCTCCTATATTGCTTTACAAATGCAAAACAATAACAGTACAAATTATTCTATAAGGGTGTTTGGAGTTATGTAGTTTCGTTCAAGTAAGGCAGCCGAATTACTCCTATCTCGCAAGTGCGATCCAAACGCTGATTTATAAAACTTTGCATGCTGCTATTAATGATGCCTGTTTACTTTATCAAATCAGTAGGTAAATGTCAAATATATTCTTTACTTATCGATTATTTTGATGTTTTTTCTTCCGCTAATTATGATACAATAATCGCAGAGGTGTTGATATGGAAAATTTCATTAATTTTTTTAAACAGAATGTTTCAATTATGGGGATATTAATTGTAGGTATTATCCTAATTGCATTCATTATTATAATATTAATCGTTCGTTCAATTCGATTAAAACGTGCAAAAAAGGATTTTGATGCACTAGAATTACGTTTTACTGAACTTAAAGGAATTCCTTTATCATTCAAACTAAATAAAGCTGTATCATTAAGCAAGGTAAATACAAACTTAAAAGATGATGTGGTTTCATTTCAAGAAGAATACGAAAAAACACAAGAAGGTCTAAAAGAGTATAGTGTATTACTTGCTGAAACTGATGATTTTATCTTCTCAAAGAAAATCAAGAAGGCAAATCAATGTATCAATCAACTAGAACCAGTTGTTGCAAACACAAGTCGTATTGTTTTGGCTCTTGATGCAAAACTAGAAAAGGTTTTGGAACAAGAAAATACACAGCGTGAAAGCATCAATACATTAAAAGAACGCTTTCGTGTTCTAAAAAGGGAATTGATGGAACACCGTAGTGACTATCATACAAGTATTGAAAATCTAGATTCCTCGATTAAAAATATCGAAGAGATGTTCTCGATTTTTGAAGAATGGATGTTTGCAAGTGAGTTTGATAAAGCTGCAGATAAACAAATGGAAATTCAAGTAGAAATTGAAAACTTGGAACATGCATTACATGCACTTCCTGATTATTACCAACAATTGAAAGGTACACTTACTGCTGCAACTGATGAACTTACATATTTATACAGTTCAAGTAAAGCCAAAGGTGTATACTTAGACCACTTAGATATTGATAAACGTTTAGAAGTCATTCGCGAACTATTAAGTGAAAGTCTAGCAAAACTAAGCGATGTTGATTTACCAACCATTGAAAAAGACATTGATGATCTAGAAGTACGTATTGTTTCAGTGAAAGAAGATATTGATAAAGAAAATGATGCATATGTTCAACTACATGAAAAGGTAAGTCCACTATTTGAACGTGTAAAAGATTTAAATAAACGTTATGAAATCATTCGTGAACTATATGACCGTGTAAATGTGCGCTTTGGTTTTGATAATTGGACAGCACGTTTAGAAAAAGATGAAGTGATGCTTGATGAGTTAAATGAACAACGTTTCCGTTTAGAGAAAGTAATTAGCGAAAACACGGTTCCATTTTCAACGCTATTCCTATCGTACGAAGAATTGGATACAATGGTTCAAAAGTTGGAAATTGAATGTAAAGAAATGCAACAACGTTTAGAATCTGCATGCAGTGATGAAGAACGTGCGAAAGAACAAATGATTAAATTACAATTAATCGTAAATGAAATTCGCATCAAAATCGAAAAAAATCATTTGCCAAATGTAAGTGAAAAATACGATGATGACTTAATCATGGCAAACAAGCACATTGAAGATATTAAAGCGATTTTACTTATTACACCATTAAATGTAGAAGCTTTAAATGCAAAGATTGAAGAAAGTATTGATTATATCTATACGTTATACAACTCAGTGAATAACTTAGTTGGTATGGCAATTATGGTGGAAAATGCAATTTTATTTGGAAACAAATATCGTAGTGAATATGCAGAAGTAGACAATGAATTAACAAGAGCAGAATTATGTTTCAATAATGGACAATATACAAAATCACTAAAGATTGCAATGAACATTATTGAAAAGTTACACCCAGGGGTTTATGAAAACCTGGTAAAGAAAGGCGTCGATATCAATGAAGCCATCCAAATCTAGTATCTATTTAGATTACGCTTCAACAACACCAATCAGAAAAGAGGTTTTGGATACATATCAAGTATGTGTCCAAAACTACTTTTATAATTCCGAGAGTGTATATACGCCAGCTTTACAAGTACACGATTATGTAGAAGCAAGTCGCAAGAAAATTGCCGAGATGTTACAAGTTCATAGTGATGAAGTCTTCTTTATGTCAGGAGCTAGCGAAGCAAATTCACTAGCAATTACTGGATACGCATTAAAGAATCAACACAAGGGAAAACACTTGATAACAACAAAGATTGAACATTCATCCATCTTGCATGCTTTTGAGCAACTAGAGGCCTTATTTGGCTTTGAGGTAACGTATTTAGATGTAAATAAAGAAGGACTTGTAAGTCTAGAACAAGTTCAACAAGCCATTCGCAAAGATACGATACTACTTTCCATTATGGCAATTAACAATGAAGTAGGAAGTATCCAACCAATTGAGAAAATTGCAGATTATATAAAAAGTCAGACACGCATTTGTATGATGAGTGATGGAGTACAGCTAATTGGAAAGCACGATCTTTCATTACGTAATATTGATCTATTTACTTTTACAACCCACAAAATTTATGGGGTAAAAGGATGCGGAATTTTAATTAAGAAAAGAAACATTGAGTTAGTTCCAATTGTTCATGGCGGAGCACAAGAGCAAGGATTGCGTGGTGGTACAATTGATGCACCAAGTTGTATTGTTGCGGCAAAAACTTTGCGTTTAATTCAATTGGAACAACAAAAAAGCTACCGACATGTAGTACAATTGCGTGATATGATATTTGATGCATTAGCACAAATGGAACAAGTACATCTAAATTCTACGCGTGCTTGTTCACCATATATTATTAATTTCTCTGTCCATACGATGAATTCAGAAATCTTGATGAATGCATTAAATGAAAGAGGAATCTATATTTCAAGTCAAAGTGCTTGTTCCACACGCACAAAGAGTCCATCTCATACACTATTAGCAATGGGTTATGATGAAAAACATGCACTTAGTGCAGTAAGAATCTCTTTATCGCACTTGACAACAAAAGAAGAAGTGTCTATCTTATTAGAGAATCTAAAGGAGATTTTATATGCATACAGCACCTAATGAATACAACCATATCCTCATTCGTTTTGGGGAATTATCAACAAAAGGTAAAAATAAAAAAGACTTTATTCGTCAATTAATGATGAATGTAAAAAAATCACTACGCGAGTTTGAACACTTAGAATATGAAAAAGGTCATGATCGCATGTATATCTTACTGAATGGGGAAGACTATAAAGCCGTTAGCAAGCGTCTACAGTGCGTATTTGGGATTTCTAGTTTCTCGTTAGCTAAGAAAGTGCCTAGTGAACTGGATGCCATTATTGAAGCGGCATATGCTGTAGCCTTACAAGCAAGTAGTGATATTCATACATTTAAAATGGATACACGTAGACATCACAAGCCATTTTTATATTCAAGTGATGAAATTAATCGTGCTTGTGCTACAAAGATCCTACAAAACACAGAATTAAAAGTAAACGTTAAAAAACCAGATTTACGTATTCAAGTTGAAGTGCGTGAATTTTATACCTATGTAATGAGTGATAAAATCAAAGGTGCTGGTGGGTATCCAGTAGGAAGTAGCGGAAAAGCGTTGGTTATGTTATCAGGTGGTATTGATTCACCTGTAGCTTGTTATGAAATGATGAAACGTGGAGTTGCAATTGAATGTATTCACTATGCATCACCACCATACACAAGCGTACAAGCCTTAAATAAAGTAAAAGCACTAGCTAGTAAGCTTGCACTATATCAAGGACATATTCGCTTACATGTAGTCCCATTTACACAAATGCAATTAGCGATATACAAAAACTGCTATGAAAGTTATGCAATCACAGTGATGCGTCGTATGATGTACCGTATGGCCCAACAAATCGCAGAAAAGCAAAATTGTTTAGCGATTGTAAACGGTGAAAGTTTAGGTCAAGTAGCTAGTCAAACACTAGAATCAATGAATGTTATTGGTAAAGTTGTAGATATTCCTGTACTTCGCCCAATTGTTTGTCACGATAAATTGGAAATTATCGATATTGCACAAAAAATTGATACATATGATATTTCAATTCAACCATTTGAGGACTGTTGTACAATCTTTACACCAAAGAAACCAACAACAAAACCAAATATTGCAAAAGTTGAAAAAATGGAAGCACATTTTGATTGGCAAAGCGAACTGGATACAGCTGTAGCAACAACTGAATCAGAAAACATTTATTACAATCAAGTATTCCAAGATGAAGAGGATTTATTTTAATGTTAGTTTGTCCAGTATGTCATCATGATTTACACAAACAAGAGCATCGATATACTTGTAAGAATCATCATATGTATGATATTGCAAAAGAAGGATATGTAAACCTCTATTTAAAAAGCGCAAAAACTTCTGGTGATGAACTGGCAATGGTCCAAGCCAGAAGGCTTTTTTTAAGTAAGGGATACTATACTATCCTCCAACAAAAATTAATCAATATCATTAAAGATTTACATCCACGTATGATTGTTGATGCTGGTTGTGGAGAAGGGTATTATACAAATGCGATTGCACAAGCTTTACCAGATACAACCATATATGGAGTGGATCTTAGCAAACGTGCACTTAAATATGCTGCAAAGCGTACCAAGTATGTAGAGTATGTCTTAAGTAGTATATTTCATATGCCTATAAAAGCACATCAAGCAGATATCTTACTCAATGTATTTGCACCATTTGCATATGAAGAATATACACGAATGATTCATGATAAAGGGTATCTTATATGTGTAGAACCTGGAACCAATCATTTAATGCAATTAAAACAAGTGTTATACGAAACACCCTACCAGAATGAAGAAACAATGCACGAGCAACTATCCGTTATTGATCGTATCTATGTAAAAGATCAAATTACTTGTCCAAACCACGATCTACAAGCACTGTTCATGATGACGCCGTATTACCATAAAACAAGTAAAGAGGCTAGTTTACGATTAGAATCAATCGAAGTACTTGATATCGACATTGAATTTGTAATTACGATCTATCAAAAATAAGTAATGAGACATATTTTTATGTCTTTTTATTTTGTGGACTCTATAGTTACTAGAGGGTTTATAATAAAGGTATACAAACGAAATAAAGGAGAGTCTTTATAATGGAAAATTTACAGTTAGTTATTTGTGATATTGATAATACACTTGTCTCACCACTAACACATGAAATGCAAGAGTATACCAAGCAAGTGATTTCCAAATTGCATGCACATGGTGTACATTTTGGTCTTGCATCTGGTCGTCCCTTAGATGAAATTGAAGCACAAGTAAAACGTTGGGGATTAGAAAAAGAAACAACGATGCTTTTAGGTTTAAATGGTTGTCAGTTATGGGATGGAAATGATCGTAGTTATCATTCCTATTATTTACTAGAAACCGCTTGGATTAAGGAAATTTTAGAATTGATGGAACCTTTCAATTTAAATCCTTACATGTATTTGGACGGTGGTCGTTTTCTAGCGACACGAATGGATGAAATGGTACAGTATTCTGCAGATAAAGTAGGGAAGACCATTGTTTTAGTTGATGATAAAAGTGAGTTTTATAAAGAGAAAAATGCAAAGATTATGTTTCGAATTGATGAAGACAAAATGCCAGAGATTGAAGCATATGTAAAACAACACGAATCAAATAATTATAAAGCATTCAAAACGCAGACAACAATGCTAGAATTTGCCAATAGCAATGTCTCAAAAGCATTTGCGATGAAGGAATACTGCAAACGTAATCACATCGATGTCGCAAACGTGATGGCTTTTGGTGATATGTCAAATGATAATGACATGCTTGAAGCAAGCGGACTTGGCGTTTGCTTATTAAATGGTAGTGAAGACACCAAAGCAATTGCCGATGTGATTACAGAAAAAACTTGTGATGAAGAAGGCTTTGCACATTTTATAGAAACACATGTATTTGCACCAAAAGGATGGTAAATTTGTAATCGCTTTCATTTAATCTGTGAGAATGATTGACATGCTTACTTGGCTTTGTTATGATGAATTTACAAAAGAACAGGATAGTGATTGCATAAGCAAGCTAAACCTATACATCGACAGTTTTTGTCTACGTATAGGTTTTTTTATGTTCATATTTTAAGATACGGTAAAAACAAGCACAGAAAGGAAGGTGAAAAACAGCTTGTAAATATACATAAATCAAGTAGCAATATGCATTTAGGGGAATCATATTGTGAAAGGATTTACATTTTACAGGGAGAAACTAACACATAAAAGAGGGAACAAAAAATGAAAAGATTAAAAAAAATAGTACTTAGTTTATTTGTAACAATCAGCATGTTTTCACTTGTTGTACCATCAACATTACGGCAAGTTCATGCTTTAGATTTCGATAAGAAAATTACAATCATTCACACAAATGATGTGCATAGTTTTGTTGATGTAGAACCATACGTAAAAGGCTATGCTAACAAATTAGAAGCGGCAGGTGAAGCATATACAATCGTTTCTGCCGGAGACGCATTTGCTGGAACTTCATTTGCTTCTATGTCACGAGGATTAGATGTTGCCACAGTGATGAATGCAGTTGGTTACGATATGATGACATTAGGTAATCATGAATATGCGATGAAATTTGATATGCTTAGCGATATTGTCGATGCAGCAAATTTCCCAATTTTAGGAGCCAATGCTGAACCAGATTTATTAGCGGCAATTCCTGATGTGGAAGAGTATGTAATTAAAGACTATAACGGGATTAAAATTGCATACTTAGGATTAACAACTGCATATAATCCTGAAGGATTTGGAGCACGTACAGTCGCAAAAGCGGAAGAACTAAAAGCAAAAGCAACTGCTGAAGGTGCAACAATCTTTATCGGTGTAACACACTTAGGCGTTAAAGATTCAAATCCAGAACTGACAAGTAAATACTTAGCAGAAAAGTGCGACTGGTTTACAGCGATTGTTGATGCACACTGTCATACAGTTCATGATGGAGGCTTAATGCATAATGGTGTATTAATTGCTGAAACTGGGGAATACGGAAATAACTTTGGAGTGATGGAGTTATACCTTAAAAATGGTGAAGTCGTAGATGTTACTTCAACAATTATTCCAATAAGTGAAGCGGAATCACGTGGTATTACACCAGATGCACAAATTCAAGAAATTATTGATAATGTTCGTGCAAAAAATGAAACAATTTTAAAAGAAGTTATGTTTACTACACCAGTCGATCTAACTGGAAATCGTCAAGTGATTAGAAAACAAGAAACAAACTTAGGAAATATTGTATCTGATGCATATTTGGCAACTGCAAAAGGGAATGCAGATGTTTCATTTGCTCCAGGAGTTACCATTCGTCAAGACTTACCAAAAGGTGATGTAACATATGATGAATTATTAAATACACTTGGTTCAGAACAACGCTTGTTGTCATTTGAATTAAGTGGTAAAGAAATCTATGCTGCAATGGAAAATGCACTTGCTACATATCCGGAGGAAAACAACAATTTCCAACACTTTGCTGGAATGAAAGTGTACTTTGATCCTACAAGACCTGTAGGTGAACGTATTGAAAAAATCGTTTTAGATGATGGACGTACAGTTGAAGCAGATGTTGTGTATCGTGCGATTACTCGTGAAGATATGCTTGCTTGGTTTTTAAGTGATGAACGACTTGCCAATTTCGAATATATTGCTCATGGTTCTGTATATCCTGATTTCATTACCTATGCTAAAGCAAATGCACATACCTTTAAAGCAGAAATTGAAGGTCGATTAGTAGATACAACAAAAGTTGTTGATCACGAAGTAGAACTTCAAGTGTATGCATCAAACTTTGATATTCGCTATGATAAACTTTCAACTTTAGATCAAAAACAAATTCAAAGTCTTGCAAAGCTAACAGTTACAATTGACGGAGAAGTTGTTGATGCGTATACAGTAGATATTGATGCAGCTAGTTTAAAAGCAATCAAAGATGCAAAAAATGAAAACAAAACATATCCACTTTTCCTAACGGTTTCATACACAGATGTACAAAATGAACTATATACACAAATCGTTCAAATTGATGTACAAGTAAAAGCAGTTGATCAATCACAGCCAAGTACAACACCAAATGCAGGTGGGTCTGTTAATACATATGATCCAACAAGTATTGTACTTCTATATGGATTACTTGCATGCAGTGCCTTAGGAATTATGTATACAAGAAAACGTAAAGCATAAAACAATAAAGATGTTTCCAATTGGGAGCATCTTTTTTAGTCATTTATGTATGCATCGATAAAATATGCGTTATACTTAAGAGATAGTGAGGTGTTATATGCCAAAAACAGAAATTGAAACATATATTGAAAATGCTCCAAATGAAAGACAAGAACGTCTATGGAATCTTTATTACTTGATCAAAAAAATTATGCCTGAAGCAGAAGAACGGATTCGATATGGAATGCCTACATTTTACTGGCATACAAATGTTGTACATTTTGCACTTATGAAACAACATATAGGTCTATATCCTAGCCCTTCTGGTGTACTATATTTTCAGAAATTGGAACCAGGCTTTAAAACTGCAAAAGGAACCATCCAACTTCCTTTTACTAAAGAGATGCCGTATGATTCTATTGAAAAGATGTTAGAAAACCGTATGGATGAACTCAAAAGAAAATATTCTCAATAGCATGATAATTTGATATAATAAGATGTGGCAAAATAGAAAGGTATGATACAATGTTTGATTCATTAACAAAACGACTCAATCGAGCGTTTAAAAATATTAGTGGTAAGGGTAAACTTACTGAAAAGAACATGGATGAAATGCTTAAAGAAGTGCGCATGTCACTACTTGAAGCTGATGTTAACTACCGTGTAGTAAAAGATTTTATTGAAACAATTAAAGAGCAAGCGCTCGGACAAAAAGTTTATGATGCACTAGATCCAGCACAAATGGTTCTAAAAATCGTGCGTGATGAACTAACCAATTTATTGGGTTCAACAACTGCTGAAATCAACTATAAAGAAGATGGAATTACAACAATCATGATGGTTGGTTTACAAGGGACTGGGAAAACAACTGCATCTGCGAAAATAGCAAACTTGATGAGTAAAAAACAAGATCGTAAAGTATTGCTTGCTGCATGTGATGTGATTCGTCCTGCTGCAATTGAACAATTGCAAACACTTGGAAAACAAATTGATGTTGAAGTGTATACTGAAGGTGTCCAAGTTGATGCATTAACAACTGCGAAAAATGCTTTAGCATATGCAAAAGCTAACGGATATGATACTGTACTTTTTGATACTGCTGGTCGTCTTCATGTAGATGAAGAATTGATGAAAGAACTTGAGAAAATCAAAAAAGCAGTAAAACCAAGTGATATCCTATTAACTGTAGATGCGATGACTGGACAAGATATTGTCAATGTTGCGGAGAGTTTTAATGAGAAATTAGATGTTACTGGTTTAGTTCTTACAAAACTTGATGGAGATGCACGTGGTGGGGGAATCCTATCCGTTCGTGCAATCACACATGTCCCAGTTAAGTTTGTTGGTACAGGAGAGAAAATCGAAGACTTAGACGTGTTCCACCCAGACCGTATGGCAGAACGTATCCTAGGAATGGGAGATTTATTAACTCTACTTGAACAAGCTGAAGAAAAAATGGATCTTGATGCTGCTGAAGAGAGTTCACGTCGTATGATGGAAGGTAAATTTGACCTTAATGATATGTTGGTACAACTTGAACAAATCAACAAGATGGGATCGCTTAGCAAAATCATGAAATTAGTACCAGGTATGGGACAAATGATGGAAAGCATAGACGATATGAAAGCTGATGATCAAATGAAACATACCAAAGCGATGATTCAATCCATGACCAAATTTGAAAGAGAGAATCCAGATCAAATTCGTTCTTCTAGAAAGAGAAGAATCGCTAATGGTAGTGGACATAGTGTTGGTGATGTAAATAAACTTCTGACACAATTTGAAAAATCGAAGAAAATGATGACGATGATGGCTCGTATGTCTCAGCAAGGACAAGCACCTGATATGGCAGCTATGCAAAACATGGCACAAGGTGGTATGCCTGCAATGAACCAAATGCCAGGTAAGAAGAAATTTGTATCGAAACTTAAAAAACGTCGTTAATCTTTTAAAAAGATGAAAAAAAGTTTACAATAGACAAGAAAAAGGAGAACTTATGTTACAATCAAACGAATTAAAACCAGGAATTACATTCCAACAAGATGGAAATATTTATGTTGTACTTGACTACTCACACAACAAAACGGCTCGTAGTGCAACAACAATCAAAGCGAAAGTGCGTAACTTACGTACAGGAGCAATTACAGAGTTATCATTCAACTCATCAGATAAAGTAGAACCAGCTCACATCGATAAAAGAGAAATGCAATACTTATACGATGATGGTGAAAACTTAATTCTTATGGATAACGAAAGTTATGAACAAGTAGAACTTCCTAAAAGCAATGTAGAATGGGAAATGAACTTCTTAAAAGAAAATGACAATGTTGTTATCACTATGTTTGAAAACGAAATTCTTGGAGTCGTATTACCTGATAAAGTCGCTCTAAAAATCGTTGAAAGTGAACCAGCAGTAAAAGGAGATACAGCAACAAACGCACAAAAGAATGCTGTTCTTGAAACTGGATATAGCATCCGTGTTCCATTATTTATCGATCAAGATGAAATCATTCTTGTATCTACATCTGATGGAAAATATGCAGGGCGTGCATAAATCATAACAAAATGCTCCGAAAGGGGCTTTTTTATTGAATATCGGTATGCATGCAATTTGGAATTTGTTATAATAGACAAGTATGGAGGATTTGAAAATGAGTGAAAATTCAAGAGTAAAAAAATACGAGGCACTTCGTCAAACCTTAAATCAAAACCAAGATGATGAACAAGCTGTGCAACAAGCATTACAACAGTTAAATAAACAAGTTGAGGAAAATAAAGCACCCTCACATCAAAAACGTTCGGTAAATTATACAAACTCAGAAACAACAGGAGAGTTTAAAAACGAATACTTGGATGACTTCTTACAAGAGGTACGTGATTATAATATGAAAAAAGGTGTTCGTGAAAGTGAAGATACAAGACTTGATATCTTGCAACAATTATCAAGTAAGCAACGTCAAAAACGTGCATCATATATGGATAATGAAGCTCAAAAAACTGAGGTTCATGAAGCAAGTGGAGTGATTGAAAACCCTAGTGTGTATACAACTAACGAAATTCCGAATATCCAAGCGATGGATGAAGAAGATCGTATGTCAATGACACAAGAAATTGCACGACAAGTGCAAGATTTAATTCACCAGGAAGAAGTACAACCACTTGAAGATGTACGTGAAGAAATCGTACAACCTGAAGTAGCAGTAGAAAGTGAACAAACAATTGTTTTACCAACTGCTAAAGATGTAACAACAAACATGTCTATGCCTAGTGTTTCTAGCCAAGATGATGAAGATACAACAAATTATGATGAATTACTTGATCAAACATTGCAACTGAAAACAAAACTTCACGAGCAAGAAGAAGAAATTCATACCTTAAATGATGGAGTCGATAAAAATAACCGTCTTTTAAATATCATAATTGCAGTCTTAATCGTATTGCTACTAGCAGTAGTTGTTACTGTTGTATACTGGATTATGAACATTAAAATGTAAGAGAGGAGTTTTTGTATGATTAACATTGCGATTGATGGACCAAGCGCGGCTGGTAAAAGTACAATCGCGAAACTGTTAGCAAAACAGTTAGGTTATGTGCATATTGACACAGGGGCGATGTATCGTTGCTGTGCTTACCAAAGTCTAAAAAATAACATTGAACTAAATGATTTAATCGCATTAGATGAGATGTTGCAACACATGGAGATTTCATTTGATAAAGCAGGAAACGTATTTATCAATGGAGAAGATGTTTCTAAAAACATTCGTACCAATGAAATTAGTATGCGTACAAGTAGTATTGCTAAAATCTTACTCGTTCGTGAGAAGATGGTCGCAAAACAAAGAGAAATGGCCAAAGCTAAAGGATTTATTCTAGATGGCCGTGATATAGGAACTGTCGTATTGCCTGATGCAGAAGTAAAAATATTTATGGTTGCTTCTGTTGAAGCAAGAGCAAAACGTCGTTTTGAAGAATATAAAATGCAAGGAGTCGATGTTGATTACGATCAAATTGCCAAAGATATTGAGCAACGCGACTACCAAGATATGAATCGAGAGACATCACCGCTAAAAAAAGCAGATGATGCCATAGAAATTGATACATCTTTATTGAATATTGAACAAGTAGTCAATAAAGTGTTGTCGATTATACAAAAGAAAGAGAAACAAAATGATTAGTGGGATTACAGCAATCGTTGGTCGCCCAAATGTCGGAAAATCTACTATATTTAATCGAATGATTGGAGAACGTAAATCCATTGTTGAAGATACACCTGGTGTCACTAGAGACCGTGTGTATGCAAAAGCAGAATGGTTAACCAAAGAATTTCGAATTATTGATACTGGTGGAATTCAACTGGACAACCAACCATTTAAAGAAGAAATACAAATGCAAGTGGATATCGCTTTAGAAGAAGCTGATTCTATTGTATTTGTCGTGAGTGGAATTGATGGCGTAACAAAAGATGATGAATATATCGCTTCTTTATTACGTAAAACAAAAAAGCCAGTGATTTTGGCAGTAAATAAAATCGATGACACCCAATTACAAGCAAATATCTATGAATTCTATTCACTAGGAATTGGAGAACCAATTGCTGTCAGTGGAGTTCACGGTATTGGTATTGGTGATGTATTAGATAGCATCATTGATTCATTTGAAAATGTACAACGTAAAGATTATGATGAAATGACAAAATTTTGTATCATTGGACGTCCAAACGTTGGAAAATCAAGTTTAGTAAATGCGATCTTAAACCAAGAACGCGTTATTGTTTCTAATATTGAAGGAACTACACGAGATGCAGTAGATACACCATTCAAAGTAAATGGTAAGGATTATGTCGTTATCGATACTGCAGGTATTCGTAAGCGTGGAAAGATTTACGAAAACATCGAAAAGTATTCCATCTTACGTGCGATGGCAGCCATTGAACGTAGTGATGTTGTCCTTGTTGTGTTAGATGGTGAAAGTGGAATCCGTGAACAGGATAAACACGTCGCTGGATATGCACATGAAGCAGGGAAGGGTGTTATCATTGTTTACAACAAATGGGACACTGTCGATAAAGATGAAAAAACAATGAATCAAGTCACTGAATTGATTCGTGAAGAATTTAAATATTTAGATTATGCACCAATTGCCTTTGTAAGTGCATTAAATCGTAGTCGTATTCAAACATTAATTCCATTAATTGATGAAGTACATGATTATTCAACACTTCGTCTACCAACAAATGTTGTTAATGAAGTTATTTTGGATGCACAATTAGTTACACCACCACCTACACATAATGGAGTACGTTTACGTATTTATTATGCAAGTCAGGTAAGTGTAAGTCCACCAACCTTTGTATTATTTGTAAATAACCCGGAATTATTACATTTTTCATACAAAAGATTCTTGGAGAACCGTTTACGGGATGCGTTTAACTTTACAGGTACAACCATCCACATTAATGCTCGTGCAAGATAGAATCTTAAGAGCTTGTAAATCATTCATGGAGGAATAATGAAAGTAACAATTATTGGAAGTGGTTCATGGGGAACTGGATTAGCACAAGTGCTAGCAGACAACAATGTAGATGTCACAATATGGGGAATCGACGAAAGTCAAATTGATGATATAGCAAACAATCATCTTAACTCAACATTTTTTCCTGGGGTAAAATTAAACCCAGCAATTAAAGCGACAACAGATTTAGCTACAGTTACAGGAAGTGATATTGTTTTACTTAGTGTGCCAACAATTGCAATTCAAAGTGTTTGTGAGCAAGTTGCACCATACTTAGATAAGAAAGCAATCTTTGTGAATACTTCTAAAGGATTCCATCCTGATACAAATGCACGAATGAGCGATGTGATTCGTGCAAGTGTACCAGCTGATAAATTAAGCAGTGTTGTATCCTTAATTGGACCTAGTCATGCAGAGGAAGTAGTTGAACGTTTACTAACAACAATCACTGCAGTCTCACAAAATGAAGAAGATGCGAAAACGATACAACGTGTATTCTCAAATGACTATTTCCGTGTATATACAGGAAATGATGAAATTGGTGCTGAATTAGGTGTTGCCTTGAAAAATGCAATTGCTGTTGCAAGTGGAATCTTAGCTGGAATAGGTTATGGAGATAACACACGTGCAGCACTAATCACGCGTGGTATTGCTGAAGTTATGCGCTTTGGTAGTGCATATGGTGGTAAGAAAGAAACCTTTATGGGACTAACTGGAATTGGTGACTTAATTGTTACTGCAACTAGTAGACACTCTCGTAACTTCCAAGCAGGATATGAAATCGGTAAAGCCAATGATGCACAAATCTACTGGGATACAAACAAAAAAACCGTAGAGGGTGTTCGTACAGCAAAAGTTGTACATGAACTTGCTAAAGCCAAGAATATCGATATGCCAATTATTGAAGAAGTCTATAAGGTACTATATGAAGGTAAAGAGCCAAAACAAAGTGCAAAAGACTTAATGTTACGTGAACTTAAATCAGAATAACGTTATGGAAAATCAATTTATTCGTAGCGAAATGCTACTAACAGAAAACGGAATCAAAACCTTACAAAACAGCCATGTGGCTGTTTTTGGCGTTGGTGGAGTAGGGGGACATTGTATTGAGACATTAGTTCGCTCTGGTGTAAAAGAAGTTAGTATTATCGATAATGATACCGTGTCGTTAAGTAATCTTAACCGTCAAATTGTCGCTTTACACTCTACCATTGGTCAAAGCAAAGTAGAAGTAATGAAAAAACGTTTACTTGATATCAATCCTGATGCCATAATTCATACATATGAAACGTTTGTATTAAAGGATACAATTAATGAAATCGATTTAGTTGGAGTGGATTACATTATTGACTGTATTGATACGATGGTAGCTAAGATTTTACTTATCGAAAAAGCAAAAGAAATACAAATACCAATTATTTGTTCCATGGGAACTGGAAATAAGCTGGACCCTACAAAACTACAAATTGGTGATATTTCAAAGACGAGTTATGATCCTGTAGCTAAGGTATTACGTAGAGAATTAAAAGCTAGACATATCAAAAAAGTTGAGGTTCTTTGGTCTACAGAACAACCAATAAAACCAATGATTCCTTGGGAAGATAACCCAAATATCACCAAGCGAAACGTGCCTGGAAGCGTGGCATTTATGCCAAATATCGCTGGAATTATGCTCGCAGGGCACGTAATCTTGCAAATTATTGATAAAAAGTAGTATTTATCGTATTTTTTAGCACTTTCGTAATGTGTTTTCCTTGTTATATTTTTTTAGATAGACTATAATTAACCTAGATGTTCGGAGGTATAAGATATGGAAACATTAAACAAGAAAGCATTAGCTGAAACGTTAGCAGAAACTATTGGAATTACAAAGAAAGACGCTACTACAGCAGTTGAAACAGTATTCGCAGAAGTTACTAAAACTCTTGCAGATGGTGGTAAAGTTGATATTTCAGGATTTGGAAAATTTGAAGTAGTTGAAAGAGCTGCACGTCAAGGTGTAAACCCTGCAACTGGTGAAAAATTAACAATCGCTGCATCAAAAGCACCTAAATTCAAAGCTTCTAAAGCATTAAAAGAAGCAGTTAAGTAATTTAGATCAAAAAGGAGCCACTGTGCTTCTTTTTTTCAATTTGGAGGATAATTATGAACAATACATTGGATTTCTTTTGTAATGCACTAAGCATTGCTACTATATTATTAATGGTGATGAATCTGCTTAGAGCGAAAACACTTTTAGGTTTGGGATCTACACTTATGATTATGATTGTTTCTGGAGCAAGTGGAATCATATATGGCTATCTAGCTGATTTAACAGAATTGAATGCAATTACAACTGTGCCAGCTATTTTCATTAATCTATGTTTATTTGTTGCATATATCATTATCTACTTACAACAAAAAAATAAAGCACAAAATATTAAATAAGGGGATACTACAATGGCTAGACCAAAGACAAAAAAAGAATTGCTTGATCAAGCAACCACAGAATTTCACAAACTAGGAGAGATTATCAATAGTATGACTCCTACACAACAAGAAGCAAACTTCACGTATGATATAACTGGTAAGAAAGAAGCACACTGGGCACGTGACAAGAATTTACGCGATGTTCTTATCCATGTATATGAGTGGCAACAACTTCTCTTACACTGGTTAAAACGAAACATGGATGATGGTGAAAATACACCGTTTTTACCAGCACCATACAAATGGAACAACTATGCTGATATGAATGTCGAGTTTTGGAAAAAACACCAACAAACAAGCTTAAATGACGCGAAAAGTATGTTGTTAGCTTCACACAAGGCTGTAATTGATGTCATTGAATCACTATCTGAAGAAGTACTATTCACCAAAGCGATGTATCCTTGGGTTGGATCATCAAATATTGCAAGTTATTGTATATCAGCAACTTGTGCACATTACACATGGGCAATAAAAAAACTAAAACTTGCCTTGAAAGGATAATTACAATGAACAACATCACATTTCCATATACATTTAAAACAATTATAAAAGAAGCCACAATAGGTAAGGGAGGCGCATATATTGAAGTTCCTTTTGATATAAAGAAAGAATTTCAAAAAGGACGCTTACCAGTACATGCAACCTTTGATGGAGTTCCATACGATGGAAGTATCGTTAACATGGGATTAAAAAAAGAAAATGGTGATATTTGTTACATCTTAGGAATCACGAAAGCGATTCGAAATCAAATAGGCAAATCGATTGGTGATCAAGTAGAAGTTACTTTACAGCATCGATAGACGACTTAGGGGGATTTATGTTTAAGAATAAAAAACTACTCATTTCATACATTATCATTGTTATTATATTTTCTGTGACATTCGCAATTGGGGTATTTGATAATCCTAACTTCAATTTGCATGACTTTTGTATGAATTTAGCTTCAGAGTTCTTGGGATTACTTCTAACAATTACAGTTATTGAAATCTATATTAATGCCAGAAAAGAACATAGAGAAGCAAACAAGACAGAAAAATCTAAATAATATAAATAAAAACCCTCACTACATTTATTATAAGTAGTGGGGGTTTACTTACCTTCATAACACATATTATGAATGCTTTACTTCGCATAATGTGTATTATGTAATATTTAGATGTATGAATTATAGGGTTATTGTACAGTTTCTGGTTTCCAGTATCGAATTCCATCGTTTGTACGTTTTAAGAAACCATATTCAATCATGTACCTACGTATCGTAACAAAATCATCGTAGATTGCTTTTAGTATTTCATTAACTTCCATTTCTGTATATTCTTTATTCTCAGCAAATTGTTTAGCTATCATACGTAATACTGCTAACTTTGCTTTTTGCTTTGCTGGTAGCATTTTTAGTTGCAATGGACTTGTACTACTAAAATATCGATCAATGAACTCTTGTTCTTCTTTTAGCGTCATTAAATATCGATCATCGACCATTGTCGCGCTTTGATGTATAGGAATGTACGCTTCAAAGGAACTCGATTGCTCTGAGAGCTCGTACATTGCAAGAAACACCTTAGCTTGCTTTGCTTTTTCTTTTAATTGGTAACGCTGTTGTCGAACCGTAGATAATGATGTATGTGTAATCTTGGCAATCTCTTTATCACTTTTATTATCCGCAAAATATGAAAGCATCCGTTTTTGCACATCACTTAGCATCGTTTGTTTTTTATCAAGTGAAAATAACTCTTGTAAAGTACCACCATGAACCTCACAAATATGGTGCTTCATAGCTGCATGTGCATCTAATAGTTCATCTTTACATGTATAAATGTGTCCAGTTTCATATTTTTGATCACAAAAAATACATGCATAAACATCATCATGTACTGTATAACCACATTTTAATTCATCTAAACGTAATTCTTCAATTTTCTTCATATATATCACATCCTTTATATAAACATTATCATATATCGTTTATTAATACAATAAACAATGCAAATTGTGTTTATTAATAATATAAAAAGAAGATGTAGTTAGATAAAGTTAACTATTTCTTCTTTTTGTTCATTGCTTGTAAATATTCATGTTTTAAACGATCACTTTGAATGTGTGTATATATTTGTGTTGTCGATATATCACTATGACCAAGTAGTTCCTGGACACTACGCAAATCTGCACCACCATTTAATAAGTGTGTTGCAAAACTATGTCGAAATGAGTGCGCAGAAATTGTATTATTCATCTCTAACTCCGTAAGTTTCTTTTTGATCATCGAATGAACATATTGTCTTGTTAGTCGATTCCCTCTTTGATTAACAAACACATAATGAAGGTTCTTTGTATTCCAAAATGTTCTTGGACCATCAAAATACAACTGTAAGCAATCAATTGCATGTTGATTGATTGGAATAAGGCGTTCCTTATTTCCCTTCCCTACAGCTTTAATTATGCCTTGTTGAAGGTGTAATTGATTCATTTGCAAGTTACAAACCTCGCTTACGCGCAATCCACAACCATACATGACTTCAATAATCGCATGTTGATATAAATCAACATCTTTTTTATCATTAAATGCACCTATAAACATTTCTAAATCATTCTCATTTAAAAATGAAGGTAGTTTGTTTCCTTTTTTACTTAGTTTTACATGCATTGCTGGGTTTGCAACACTTGGAAAATTATATGTGACATAGTAATGAAAGTTACGAATTGATACAATCATCCGGTTTATGGAATTCATCTTTTTTGATAACGCTTGATTTTGAATAAACGCTTCAATATCTTTGTACTCGATTGTTTCTACATCTTCTATATTATGTTCGTGCATAAATGACTCATATTGTACAAGATCATTTTTATAGTTGTCAATTGTTGTCAGTGCCTTTTGATCAATAACACTAATATAGTGAATGTAGTTTTCAATCGCTTCATGTAGTTTCATATACGTATTATATCAAATAATCAAAAAAAGTAGATATAAATACCTACTTAGATAGATAAGCAATTAATGGAGCTAAATACTCTTTTTGAATATTGTTTGCTTCTTGTTGATTAACTGACATGATGGTTTGTTCCAATGTAGTATATGTACTTGGATCTTTTTTCTTTAAAGACTTTCTTAACATCTTAATCAGTGTTCGATCACGAAATGACATCTTATTTTCATCAAAGACTCCATGTGCATAAAATAATGGTAGATCTTTTAATTCATGCTTTAAATTGTGTTCTCGTATCGTATCAAGTACATGTTCTTCGTATGGAGTTGCTCCAACTGCTAAAATCACTATTTTTTTACCATGTAATGCCTTTGCATGCTTTTTCAAAAACGATAAGCCAGCAATTGATGATGCATACACACCACCACAAAGTATGATTGTGTTATATGTTTCTACATCGTGTATATTTGCTTTACTTATTTCTACTAAATCAAAACCAGTCATTTCTGCTAACCAAGTTGCATATTGCTTTGTGGCACCATATTTTGACTTGTATAGTACAATCCCTTTACTCATAATATTCCTCCATTTTTTCTAGTTCAATTATCGCAAAGATAACTACACAGTACAACTCAAATACATATACTTTACTGATTATTGTATAACGAAAGTAAACGTAAGACAATTGGTGATTACCTTATATTTCAAACACTATAATCATATCAAAATTCGTATCTGAATATAAGTCTTGTTTTTATGTTTTAAAATAACATAATAGAAGTAGATATCTTACGTATGTAACTAAAATAATGAAGGAGGGATTCTATATTGTGGACATTTTCCTAGTTATATCATCAACAATAATAATAGTACTTAATATTGTTGATAATAATTTTTTCACATAGGGACCGTTTTAGATTTTATTGTACTTATTTATTCTCTTTATAACATTCATAAAAAAAAAAAAAAGAAAGGATAACATACCATTAAATAAAAAAATATTTAATGGTACTTATTACATCTTGTATAACCGTTTATAAGCTTTTCTATATTTTTCAGACATCAGTTTTAGCAACATATAATGAAGAAAATGGAGAAATTGAAGTAGAGGAATTTATTGATTCAATTGTAAGTGTAAAGCATTTAGCGCTACCTGAAAAGACTGAGGTGTCATTATTTTGACATT
This sequence comes from Breznakia blatticola, assembly GCF_004365815.1. Classification (GTDB taxonomy): domain Bacteria; phylum Bacillota_I; class Bacilli_A; order Erysipelotrichales; family Erysipelotrichaceae; genus Breznakia; species Breznakia blatticola. Next base: position 9,484 of record NZ_SODD01000030.1, on the reverse strand, counting down.
CAACCTCAGTCTTTTTTTACGCTTAACTTGGACAAAGAACTCTCCAGATAAATTTGGGTTTGTTGGCAACAGTCGTTCCACACTGACACCAATATCCCTTAGCACGCCTATCACATATGTTGGATATCATTCAACATGTAAGTTGTTTGACATATCATTTGTATATTGTTTTTGAAAATCCGTGCATTATTTTACGCTTACTAACAAAAAAGTGTTTCTTACATTTTTGTAAAAAAACACTTACTTATGATCCTTTTTATCTAATAAACTTGAAGCATATACCAATTTACTTCCTAGTATATCTTTATTCAGTTCATCAATGATATCTAGTTTTTTGTACTTGCTTTCATAGTTGAATAAACTTAATTGATCAACTCTTTCATTATCTGACTTTAAACTTCCTAACCCAATTCCTAAATGACGAATTGGAATGTCCTCATAGTTTTCATCAAACAAAGATAAAGCAACTTCAAGTATCTTATCTGCATCTTGGATATATTCTTCTACTGTAATTGATCGAACTACATTACGAAAATCAAAATAGCGAATTGATACAGATATCAGTTTTCCTGACATCGCTTTTTGTTTTGCTCGATTTGCAAGTGAAGCTGCTAATTTACGCAAGATACCAACAAGTTCGTTATACTCTTCAACATCGCTAACAAACGTTGTCGATTGAGAAATTGATTGTACCGTGTTGGAGAATTCAATTCGATCACTACTTATTCCCTTGGCTTTTTGAATCATTTGGAGTGTATGTTTACCTAGTATAGGACGAACAATTGCATAATTTTCATCCTTAACTAAATCTCCAATCGTTTCAACACCATGTTGAATCAGTATCGGTGCTGTTTTCTTTCCAATCCCCATCATATCGCCAATTGGAAGTGGCCACAATTTCTTATCCAATTCTTGTTTGCGAATTACATAGATTCCAAGTGGTTTATAACGATCACTTGCCATCTTTGCTAGAAATTTTGTTGGACCAATCCCAATCGAACATTTTAATCTTAATTCATCTTTTAGACGTTGTTGAATCTCCCAAGCTAAATCAAGAGGACGTTCATAGTTTTTTATCACTTCACTCATATCTGCATAACATTCATCGATACTTGCGATTTCAACAAACGGTGTATAGGTTTTTATAAAAGCGAAAAACTTTTTTGATAGTTCTTTATAGTAATCATGATCTCCTTGTACCACAATAAGATCTGGACATAAACGTAAAGCTTCATGTAAAGGCATCGCAGAATGGACACCATATGCACGTGCTTCATAGCTTGCTGTACATACAACACTACGCTTACTTAACCCACCAACAACGATGGGTTGTCCTTCTAAAGAACTGTTGCGAATTACTTCAGCATTGGCAAAATACGCATTTAAATCAATGTGAAAGATAACCTTAGCCATGAGATTCCTCGCATGAATCTAGTAGTTCTTTTGCGGCATCAAGGGCTTTATCTGAAAGTGAATTTGTTGAAATCATTGCAAGTTCTCGAATTCGTTCATCATAAGATAGTGATACAATTGAAGTACTTGTATGATCATTTACTTCTTCTTTTCTTACTAAATAATGTGCATCTGCGTGTGCAGCTACTGGAGCCAAATGCGTAATTGAGAATACTTGCGTTACTTTTGCTAATTCTTTCATCTTTTGTCCAATCGCATATGCCACTTTACCAGATACTCCTGTATCAATTTCATCAAAGATAATTGTTTCAATATGTTGTAGTTTTGTGAAGATAACTTTCAATCCTAACATTAAACGTGAAAGTTCCCCACCAGAAATTACTTTTGTCAGTGGACGTAAGCTTTCTCCTTTATTCATCGAGATATAGAATTCCACTCCATCAATTCCATGTACACTATCTTGGTTTGTAAATGTGATTTCAAATTTCGCATTTGGTAAATATAAATCTTCTAACTGTACTTGAATTTCTTTTTCTAATTCTTTTGCACGTTGTTTACGCTTTTCACTTAATTTACTAGCATGCTTATAAAACTCTTTATATAGTTGCTCGATTTCTTGTTGTTTTAATGCAATTGCTGCATCACGATCACTAAATAGTTCTATTTTTGATACTAGTTCTTCTTTTTTAAGAAGCACATCTTTAAATGTGTGTCCATGTTTACGCACAATCTTTTGAATTTGAAATAAACGCTCTTGAACTTGATTAAGTTTTTCTTCATCATATTCAAGTGAATTTGCATAAGCATGTAGAGCATCTTTTTGCTCATCGATTAAGTAATATGCATTTAACATTTCTTCTTTGATTTTTACTAACGCTTCTTGTTCAAGCTCATCTAACGCTTTTGTAGCTTCATAAATATTTTCATAACTCGATGTATCAATTGCTTGCATTGCTTCGTTTAGCGCCTTAGAAACGCGCTCAAAAGCCATCATATCCTTTTGATAGTTTTCTAGTTCTTCAATTTCATTTTCTGATGCATCAAGCGCATTAATTTCATCTAATTGGAACATAAAGAAATCAAGATCCTCTTGATTAAATTCTTTTTCCAATAGTGTATCTAATTCTTGTTGTTTCTGTTTATAGTCTTTGTATGCAGTACGTACGCTACTTGTTAAATCATCGTCTTGGACAAAATTATCAAGCAAACCAAGATGAGATTTTGGATTGAGTAAGTACTGTGAATCGTGTTGTGAGTGAATATCGATAACGTCACTCATTAGATCGCGCAAGAAAGCAGCAGTAACATTACGTGAATTTACCTTCGTTGTACTTTTTCCTTCTTGTGTAAATGTTTTTGAAATAATAAAACTGTGATCTTCAACTTCAATTTCTGCTTCAGCTAATTTCTGTAGTGATGGATGCTTTTTATGTACTTCCACACACATCTCAAGTACTGCTTTTTGAGCACCTTTTTGAATAAAACTTGGTGATACTTTTGCACCACACAATATAGAAATGGCATCAATAAAAAGCGATTTCCCAGCCCCCGTTTCTCCACTGAACGCAGAAAATCCATTTTGAAAATCCAAAGTTAGTTCATCAATTAACACGAAATTTTTGACATATAAACTTAGAATCATCTTATTCTCCCTTCAATACATCTTGAATGTGTATCGATTTTGATACACTATGATATTTCATATAGAAAATATATTCTTGATTACCTGAACGACCTTGTATTGCGGCTTTATCGATTGCTTTGATTCCAAATCCAAGAGATTGGAAGTAATCCATATAGTCTAGCAATAGTCGTTTATGTACATTTTTATCTTTTACGACACCTTGTTTATTCACAAAGTTTTTCCCTACTTCAAATTGTGGTTTTACCAATACAAGCAATTCTGTTTTATCATTACAATATGTAACAACAACATCAAAGATTTTCTTCAGTGATATAAAAGATACATCAATACATATAAAATCAATAACTTGTTGGATCTTCGCTGGATCTAGTGTGCGAATATCACAACTTTCAAGATTACTTACTTTTGGATTATCTTTTAAAGATTGTGCAAGCTGATCAACGCCAACATCAACAGCATATACGTGACGTGCACCTTGCTGCAAACAAACATCAGTAAATCCACCAGTGGACGCACCAATATCAAGCACAACTTTATCTGAAAGTTGCACATGGTATTTCTCAATTGCATAAAACAATTTCAAACCACCGCGACTTGCAAACTCATGTTCTGATTTATGCACAACAATACAATCTGTATCATTGATTGTATATGCAGGTTTACGAATGATTTTTTTATTCACTTCCACATATCCCTCTTTGATTAAATCTTGTGCTGCAGCACGTGATTTCACATCTTTATATGTTGCAAGATATTGATCTAATCGCATGTAAGCACCTTTTTTAGTTCCATAAAGCAACTGTCAAGATCAATATGTTCAACTTGGCGTAATACTTGCGTATTTCCATGACAAACAAAATGATCATCAATTCCTAAACGTACAATATTTGCATCGATATTATAATCATTTGCATATTCTAAAACAGCACTAGATAAACCACCAGCTTTCATATCTGTTTCGTAAATGACAACCGGTTTACTACTTGTTAGTATTTGCTGTAACATCGCTGTATCAAGTGGTTTAAAGAAACGCGCATTTATAACAGCAATATTCAGTTTTTCTAATTTTGCCTTTTGAATACAGTTATCTACATCTGGACCATACGTAAGAATAAATGCATCGACTGCATCACTTGCTTGCCATTTACTCCAAGAACCAATTTCAATCGCTGTAAATGGATCTTGATTATCTGCAACACTTCCTCTTGGAATTCGAATTAGCCATGGTTTTTGATGTAGAAAGGCACTATATAATAAATCATGTGCTTCTTTTGCATCTTTTGGTTGTGATAAGACAAGGTTTGGTACATTTCTAAACATTGCAATATCAAATAGACCATGATGTGTTTCTCCATCTTCACCAACTAAACCAGCACGGTCTACAGAAACTACAACTGGTAAATTCATACGCGCAATATCGTGATTCATTTGATCATATGCTCGTTGTAAAAACGATGAATAAATGGAAATAAATGGTCGCTTCCCTGCTGCTGCTAAAGCTGCAGCAAATGTCACTGCATGTTCTTCGGCAATACCACAATCAAAGAAGCGTTCTGGATATGTTTCATAAAACCCTTGTAGTTTTGAACCTGCCATCATTGCTGGTGTCAGAGCTACAATATCTTCATTTTCTTTAGCTAAGCGAAGTAGACCATCAGACATGATGGAACTCCAATCTTTATGATCAATTGGTTTTGTACTTAGCATTTTCCCACTTGCTACATCAAATTTACCAACCCCATGCCAAGCACCAGTATCATCTAATTGTGCAGGCAAGTATCCTTTTCCTTTTTGCGTAATTACATGTACAACAATTGGTCCATCATGTTTCTTTACAACTTCAAAAACACGAATCAATTCGTGTAGATTATGACCATCAATTGGTCCAATATAATCAAGACCAAAATCATCGAAAAATGAAGCATCAACAACTGTATGCTTAATGTTATTTTTTAAATCGCGCAATCCTTCTAATACATTTTGACCTGCGCTATTACTACTTAAAAATTCCTGTAATCCATGTTTGAATCCAGTATATCGTTTACTTGAACGAAGTTTTGTGAATGTTTGTGACATCGCTCCAACATTTTTAGAAATGGACATCTCATTATCATTAAACACAATCACCATTTTGCGTTTCTCACTACCAATTTCGTTGAGTGCTTCAAATGACATTCCACTAGCTAAACTACCATCACCAACAACTGGTAATACTTGATAGTCTTCTTTATTCAAATCACGTGCAACTGCAAAACCAAGTGCAGCACTTAGCGCAGTAGAAGAGTGACCTGCTTCCCATGAGTCATGTTCACTTTCTTTGCGTTTTTGAAATCCTGAGATTCCTTGGTATTGACGTAGTTTTGAAAACTCTTTTGCACGTCCAGTAAGTATTTTATGAATGTACGACTGATGTCCCACATCATAAATAAACTTATCACTTGGTGATTGAAATACATAATGCATGGCTAACGTTAATTCAACAATCCCTAAATTACTAGATAAATGACCACCTGTTTGTGCTATCGATTCAACTAAAAAACTACGAATATCCTTCGCAAGTTTTTCTAATTCAGGTATGGATAACACTTTAATATCTGATGGTTGTTTTATATCTAGAACATTCATAGTAACTCCTATTTTTGACGATTTCTTAGTTGATCAATCAACTCTGTCATCGAATGTTTATCAATGATTAAAGTATCAAGTAGATTCTCTATATCATTTAACAAAGTTTCGACAATTTCCTTACTTTCTTCTAATCCAAGTAAAGACACATATGTTGTTTTTTGATTTCTTTCATCACTTTTTGCATCTTTACCTAACATTTCAGATGATGCAGTTACATCTAAAATATCATCTTGAATTTGGAAAGCTAAACCAAGTTTATATCCAATTTGCTCCCAACATTCTTTATCACTACTGTATTTATCTGCAATGATACTACCAATAATAAGTGGTAGTGTAATCAGTTTTGCAGTTTTATAATTATTGATTTCCTTTAATTCATCAAGTTCAATTGCTTTATTTTCATTTTGAATATCAAGTTGTTGTCCATAGATCATTCCTTTGATACCAGCTGCATTAACAAATTGCTCAATCACTAAGCCTGTATCAATTCCTCTTTCACAACTTTTTGCGGCATAACGAAATGCTTCTGTTAACAATGTATCTCCAGCAAGAATTGCAATGTCTTCTCCATACTTAATGTGGCAAGTTGGTTTACCTCGACGCATGGTATCATTATCCATACTTGGTAGATCATCGTGAATTAATGAATACGTGTGAATCATTTCAATTGCGATAGCTGCATCAATCCCTTTATTTAAAGGAATGTGATATGCATCTAAAGTTGCAAACAATATGTTACTACGTACATGCTTACCACCATTTAATAACGAATAATACGCAGCTTCTTTTACCACACCGTCTGGTGCATATGCTAAGGCATCTTGTAAGTACGGTTCAATATCAAACTTACTCATGTGTTGCCTCACTTTCATTTGTTTCTTCTGCAATCAATTGTGAAACTTGTTCTTCAAATCCTTGTAGTTGCTCATCGCAACTTTTTACAATTAGCAGTGCTTCTTTTAATAAATCGATAGCATCTTCTAACTCCACTTCATTGCGTTCTAGTTGGCTTACTACTGTATCCAAACGGTTCATTCTCTCTCTAAATGTCATTTTACTTTCCATCTGTTTCTCCCTCGACTTTCGCTTTGATTTCTCCATCTTGTAATCGTATATGAATGCCTTGTCCAACATGTACATCATTTACACTTTTAATTACATGGTCATCTTGATCAAAAGTTACCGCGTAACCACGGTTTAATATTTTAAGTGGACTATATGCATCTAGTAATGCAACTTTCTTTTCATAGTCCTGTCTTTGTTTTTGACTATACTGTTTTACACTCGTATATAATCTTTCTTTTGCTCTAATTAATGCACTTGCATTTCTTTCATAATATACCTTACTTTTACTTAATCGTTGTACAATCAGTTGTAAATGTAATGCATCATCTTTAGTCAATGCATCTTTATTTGATAACAATGGCTTTTCTTGATAATAAAGCAATTCACTACGACTATCTAGTAGTAGTTGTTCTACTTTGCGGATTGCACGTGCCTTTATTTCTTGTAAACGCATTTCTACTTCATGAATGTCAGGTGTTACAATTTCTGCAGCAGCACTTGGTGTAGGTGCACGCAAATCACTTACATAATCAACCAGTGTTGTATCCGTCTCATGTCCCACCCCTGTGACAATCGGCGTTTGCATTGTATATATTTGACGCGCTAGCATTTCATCGTTGAAACACCACAAGTCTTCAATGGATCCACCACCACGTACAAGTAATATAACTTCATGATGATTTTGATCTGCAATTCTCAAATTTTGAATAATATTGCTTGCTGCTTGTTCACCTTGGACCAAACTAGGATATAATTTCACTTTTGCAGCTGGCCATCTTCGTTCAATAATACTGAACACATCTTGAATTGCGGCTCCGGTTTTTGCACTTATAATTGCAATATCCATTGAATAGGTTGGTATTTGTTTTTTATGTTCAACCGCAAACAAACCTTCTTTATGAAGTTGTGCTTTTAACTGTTCAAGACGTAAATACAAATCCCCTTCTCCATCGCTTTGCATATTGGTAACATACAACTGTACACTACCGCGGGCTTCATACATACTCACACTACACAAAACAATCACTTGCATTCCTTCACGAACTTGAAATTTTACATTTCTGGTGTGACTTGCAAACATCACACAACTCATGGAAACATTTCCGTCCTTTAAAGAAAAATACATGTGACCACTACGATGATGTGTAAAGTTCGATATTTCACCCTTAACATATAAAGAGCGCAATTTTGGATCTCCATCAATTGCGCGTTTTACATATGCAGCGAGTTTTCGTAACTCTACAACTTGACTCATAGGCGATCCAATACTCCATTGATTAGTTTATAAGCATCATCATCACAGTATTTTTTTGCTAATTCGATGGCTTCATCAATAATAATTTGACGCTGCGCAGTTTCAAAATCTAGCTCTGTAGCAGCAATAAGTAATATTGCTTGCTCGATATAACCTAAGCGATCAAAGTTCCAACTACCATTTAAGACCTTGTTAATACGTTCTTTATATACAGGTAGATTCTTTGTAGCATCAATTGTAATTGTATACAAAAACGGTGGGATTTCATTCCCAATTTTATCATTATCTACAAGTACACGCTTGATGTCTTTTTGTAATAAAAAACTTTGATATAGACTAGTCATTGCGACTTCTCTGGTTTCGTGACGATTCATAAAATACTCCTTATTTTCATCTCTTATTCTAACACAAAATGCTAGTGAATTATATCACAGTGGCCAAAAAAAAAAGAATAGGTAACCCATTCTTTGTTTAGTGTTTTTTGGAATTGACTTTCTTGTATGTTCACAGCACTGTAATTGCTTATAACCAACCAAAATGTTTACATGCATGTAAGATTCCATCTTCATCACAATTGGTCGTCACATATGTAGCAACAGCTTTCAGTTCATCAACTGCATTTCCCATTGCAATCCCAGTTGCTGCTTGACTAATCATTGAAATATCATTATGTCCATCTCCGAAACAAACCACATCTTCAAGTGGTGCATCTAAGTATTTCATCATCTTTTGAATTCCACCATATTTATCATCTGGTTCAACAATCATAAATGGTGAATAATAACCAACAAGAATTATATCTTTGAATGCATGTAAATGTTCATATTTACGATATGATTCATCCACAATCATACGAGTTATCTTTTCATATGAATTTGGATCAAAATATGGATCAATTGTTACTTTCCCCCAAAAGTTAAATGAATCAATCGTTTGCTTTAAAGCTAAACTGTTTGTCACAAATTGATCATCCCCATCTTTTGATACCGCAATTGGGATTTGATATTCCTTACAGGTGTTTAGTAATGCTTGCACTTCTTCTTGATTCATTCCTTCATGAAAAATCATCTCATCATCAACCTGGGCACAATATCCACCATTACTAACAATATGATGAATTCCTAGTTGTTTAGCCATTTCTTTTGCATGATAATGTGGTCGTCCTGTCGCTAGTGATAGAAAATGCCCTTGTTCTTTTAATGCTTGAATTGTATCTAATGTAAGCTTAGGAATTTCATTTCCATGCTTCACCCCTGTTGTTAGTGTTCCATCCAAGTCAAAAAACATATATTTTTTCTTCATTCAATTTCCTCCATATTTTATTATACAGCAATAATGAAATGGAAACCAAAGTCATTTCATAAAAAAAGAATAGCCGAAACTTAATGTCATTAAGTTAAGCAATAGAATTGTAAGAGGAGTCAATTAATTTTGACCCCTCTTTTTTTCTATTGACTTTTACTACAAAATTTGGGCGC
>NZ_SODD01000029.1 GCF_004365815.1 Breznakia blatticola | reverse complement strand
TAACATATGTGATAGGTGCACTAAGGGATCCTGGTGTTAGCGTAGAGCGGCTGTTGCCAACAAACCCAAGTTTACCTAGAGAATGTTTTGTCCAACCTAAACTTCCCAAAGAAAGATAACTAATAATAAATAAAACGCGAAAAATGTGAGAATATTCATGTTTTTCCGCTTTTTTTATTGCTTGACTTATGATATAATTTAGTTATAAAGATAACTAAAAAAAGAGGTCGCTATGTTCTATGATAATATCAAGGTTGAAAGACCTGAAGGTTCTATTGTTTATCCAAATGGATATGTGTATATCACTGCTAAAAAAGTTTATATCAAAGAGAAAAAACACAACCAAAATAAACGTGTATCGATTGGTAAAGCTATTGATGATAATCTTATGATTCCCAATGATAATGCTCGTAAGTTTTTTCCTGAATGGTTTGAATTGTTGGAACCCTTGCAACATTCAGACACGTTGTCTATCGGTAATACAATGATTATTGATAAGGTACTTCAAAGTTTGGAAGTTGGTGATTTGATTGATTCAATCTTTGAGGATGATTCACCTTTAATAAAGGATCTCATTCAATATATGATTATTAATGAATCTACTGTTATGCAATACTTTCCAACACTAATGCGTAGAGTGCCAATATATAGTGATAAGATCTATAGTGATACGACAATTGGCAGAATGTTTAAAGAAAGAATTTCTTTAAAAGATAGAGAATTTTTTCTACATTCATGGAACCAAATGAATCATGCGAAAACTGTATATATAAGCTACGATAGCACAAATATGAATACATGTAGTGAAGGTATCGAACTTGCGGAGTTTGGACATGCAAAAGCAGATGATGAAGTACCAATAGTGAATTTAAGTTATGCAATTGACCAAGAAACAGGGACACCATTGTACTATGAACAGTATCCTGGAAGTATTAATGATAATAGTCAATTAAAATATATGGTAGATAAAGCAATTGGATATGGATATGAAGGGATTGGATTAATTCTTGATAGAGGATATTTTAGTAGTGACAACCTAGGTTATATAGCTAGAAAAGGGTATGATTTGGTCATGATGGTGAAGACAAATCAAACAGCAATAAAAGAAGCAATCGAGGAGAATCGTTTAAAAATAGCAGATAAAGTAGCATACTATATAGAACCGTATGGTGTATATGGGAAAACAGTAAAAAAGCAACTATATAAAAACAGTGAAGATCAATATTATGTGCATGTTTATTATGATGGAGAGAAAGCAAATAATCAGAGGTTGGGATTGTTAAATGTATATCAAAAAATGGAAAAAGAATTAGAAGAAAAAACATCTAAAACGATGTTAAGCAAAAGAGAAGATTTAAAGCGATTTGAAAAGGGTTTTAAAATTACATATGACGATAATGGATATTTAAAGAAATATACGAAAAGGACAGATAAAATACAAAAAGAAATAGATGCAATGGGATATTTTGTTTTGGTCACTTCAAAGGAAATGAGTGCAGAAGAAGCTCTTACAATTTATCGAGATAGAGATACAGTGGAAAAACTATTTAGAAGTTTGAAAAGTAATTTAGGATATGACGGATTTGGAGTACATGATGATGTATCGCTTGAGGCGAAAACGTTTGTGACGTTTCTAGCGAATATTGTAAGAAATGATATCTATGTGAAGACAAAAGGTCTACGTAAGAAAAATAGAAAACAATATACGATTCCAGCGATAATAAATGAAATGAACAAAGTAGAAGTCAGCCGAAATATAAATAGTGAATATATTAGACGATATGGAATCACGAAAAAGCAAAAGGAAATACTAAAGCCATTTGGAATAGATAATAAAGAAGTAGAAGCATATACACAACGACTTAACAAAGTTGGGGAGTAATATGCTTCTTTTTGCTGTTTAGTTATCTTTTTATGGGAAGTTTAGGGTCCAAGTTAAGCGTAAAAAAGACTGAGGTTGAACGTCAAAATACTGCCACCTCAGTCTTTTCAGGTAGCGCTAATTGTTTTACGCTTACGATAAAAGTTAGATATGTAATGGAAAGATTAGTTTTAAAAAGTAGACTAAGCTCGTATATAAATATGGTATAATTTCTCAGTGAAATGAAGGGTGAGGAATGTATGAAGATAGAAAAAGTAAGCTGTGGAACAGCGAATGTGTATATTGTATATGCCAAAAGCGGAAGTATTCTAATAGATACAGGTACAGAAAAATATAAGGAAAAAGTATTGGCGTGTTGTAAGAAAGCAAATGTAAAATTCATTGTATTGACACATGGTCATTTTGATCATTGTCAGAATGCTGCTTACTTAGCAAATAAACTTCACTGTAAGGTAGGTATAGGTGGTGAAGATGTTTCACTCATAAAAACAAATGAAAAACGTAAACTTTTCGGTAAAGGGATTTGGGGGAAGGCGTATACATGGGTAGCAAACCACAATGTACAAAAATATGATGTAAATTGCATGGTACCAGATGTTATTTTGAAAGAAGGAATGCGTCTATCTGAACTTGGAGTAGATATTGATGGTCACATTATCGAATTAAAAGGACATACACAAGGTTCGATTGGTGTTGTATTATCCAGTGGGGAACTATTTGTTGGTGATGCAATGCAAAATATTACAATACCAGGTACAACGTGGTGTTATGAAGATGAACAACAAGCGCAAGATAGTGTAAAACGCATAAAGCATACACATGCTCATACAATATACTATGGACATGGAAGAGCAAGTAAGCAACTAGTCAAATAGGCCGGTTGCTTTTTATAATGTGAAAGAACTATGTAACGAATAGTTAAGAAATTTGATGTAAAGTTAACAAATAGGAAATTGCGTAATTAAGTACAGATGTGTAAGATAAAAGTAGTAAAGGTGGATATTATGAATATAGGAACAGTTAAACGAACGTATCGAAAAGAAAAAAGTCTTACACAAGAAGAGATGGCAAAACGATTAGGTGTTAGTACACCTGCGGTTAACAAATGGGAAAATGGACATAGTTTACCAGATATCACACTTTTGGCACCAATCGCTAGATTACTAGAAATTGACATAGATACACTGTTGGACTATAAAGAGGATTTAAGTGATATAGAAATTCGTGATTTACTTCGCACATTAGAAACGATGATGGAAGATGACGAATTAAATGATATTTTCGATTGGATACAAAAACAATTTCAAAGGTATCCACGAAGTGAAAAGTTTATCCTTTTTGTTTGTATTGTTTTTTACTCGTATCTTTTACAACATGAAGATGTAGAGTCGTATACTGCTTTCATACTTGAGCACTTAGAAGGATTACTACAAAGTACAAACCTAGAAATTGTGCAACAAGCTGCAAATATGTTGTATCAACATGCATATCAAACAGAAAATTACGAAAAGGCAAAACAATATGTATCATACTTTGAATCCAACCCTTTAGAACGCAAACGAAAAGAAGCTCAGTTATGTGCCAAAACAGGTGAAATAGATGAAGCATATCGCAAACTAGAAGAACTTGTATTTCAATCGTATCAAAGCACAAATGCATATGTTCAGGGTTTATATATACTTGCTATGGAAGCTAAGGATTATGATCTTGCACAAGTGTATGTAAACAAACAAGTGGAACTTGCTAAAGTGTTTGAAATGGGAACATACTATGAACTATCTTGTCAGTTGGAACTTGCTATCGTGAAAAAGGATGAACAAAAGTGCATCGAAATCATGAAAGGAATGTTGGATAGTGTCACACATATGGATCAATTTACAAAGCGAAAATTATACAAGCATATGAACTTTAAAGAAATTGATGCAAAGCATTTAATGAAAGTTAAAGATATGCTGATTGAAAACTTTAGAGATATTGATAGTTTTGAATTCTTACAAGGAAACGAAGCGTATCATGATTTATTGAGTGATATAAAATAATTACAGCATAGTTAATAACAAACAAAAAGCACATCACGCGGTGTGCTTTTGTGTGTTATTAAGAAGGTTTTAATCGCCTTGTGTATAGCGAAGAATCATGTGTGTAGTTCCTACTTCCATCATTTCTTGAAGTAGCGCATTTGCACGATCATAAGAGTCTTCAGATTGTTCGCGATTCACTGTTTCTAAGTATGCTTGAACATCATCCATATTCATTGCTTCCTTATCTGCATCTTGAATGCGTTTGCGATAACTTGCAGTCGCATCAAGTAAATATTTTGTATGACTATCTTTGTATAAGTCATAATTTGCATCACCTAATAAAGCGAGGTTACAACTTAACCAATACATATTATTCATATCACAAGTTCCAGTTGTATCCTTGTAGCGGGTTGGTGTTTCACTTATATTACTATAGAAAGGAACAAAACTGTTAAAACTGTTTGGTCCAAATCCTACCCAATGCAATCCAGCAAGTTCACTAGGCACATCGTTACGAATTTGTAGTATATGGGCACAGTGGTTTCGATTGATTCCAATTGGGCGGAATAAACGACGATTTGGACTAGCTAAATCGTATGGGTCAAATGGTGTGTCTTCATAATGCGAACTCAGTAAGAATTTGATATCTTCTGGTGTTATCAATTGATCTGCTTTACGCACAAATGGAATGTCTCCATCTTGTGGGTCTTGTTCAATCTTTGGATTGAAATAGCGTTGTACATACCAAACCCGAGGGTTGTTGTAGTGGTGATCTTTTGTTAGATAACTACCAAATATTTTACGTAAGTTTAGTGGTCCATTAGGTAATGGATTTAACTTGTAGTCATCAATAAGTTTAGGTAAACCTTTAGAATACATACAATCTGGGCTATTAAAATCAAATTGATCAATTCCAAATCGATTACTTGCTACTACATATGAATCATCAGGTACGCGAATAGCTGCCCAGTTATGTCCACCGATGGTTTCAATCCACCATATTTCATCGGCATCACTAAAGGCAATACCATTTGGTTCATAGGTTCCATACGTTTCAAGTAGTTTCGCCATACGTAAGATTCCTTCTTTTGCACTATGAATATATGGTAGAACTAAGGTGAAAATATCTTCTTCACCAAAGCCATTTTCAACATAGGGGTCAGCTGCTAAGATACGGGCATTGGTAGTAATTGTTTCGGTTGCACTCATTGCAACATTTCTACTATTGATTCCCGCTTCTCCCCAAATTCCTCTTTCTCTTGTTGCATCGGGCATACATGTATAAGGTAGTGGGTTATCTGGTAAATCAAGTTCCAATTTACTTAAGATAGCTTTGTAGTGTTTTGGTTGATCCTCAGGTTTTACTAAAATAAATTGTTTTGGACCGATTGCTTCATGTCCATCTTCATTACGGGCAATCATAGTTGAACCATCAATGCTTGCTTTCTTTCCAACAAGGATGGTTGTACAATCACCTTCATAACGTTTCTTCATTTATAATTCCTCCTTTATTTTATAAATATCCTTAGTTTTATTATATGCCGATGTTTATAAAACAGTTAGTAAGACAAATGAAAAGAGACCTTGCGGTCTCTAGGTTTATAGATGTGCATTCATCCAATCTGTAATTTCAGATAGACGTTTTATGCGGCTTTGGATTTTTCCTGAACGTGATAAGTCATGGTTATCTCCGTGGAAGACAACCATTTTACTTTCTACACCAAGAACTTTTAATGCAGTAAATAATTGTTCTGCTTGTTCAAGTGGACAACGGTAATCTTTATCACTGTGAATAATCAAAGTTGGTGTTTTTACATTGCTGATATATTTTAGTGGAGAGTGTTCCCATAGTTTGGCAATTCCCTTATCACTAAAGATATCTCCCTTGTTTTGATCAGGTGCAAAGTAGAAACCGATATCACTTGTTCCATAGAAACTTACCCAGTTAGAAATACAACGTTGGGTTGCTGCAACTTTGAAACGATCCGTGTGAGTAATAATCCAGTTGGTCATAAACCCACCATAACTTCCACCAGTTACACCTAAACGATTTGTATCGATGGCAGGATATTTTTTTAGTACCTCATCTGTGAAAACCATTAAGTCATCATAATCAATTGTTCCATATTTACCAAAGATATCCATGAAATCATTTCCACGACCATCACTTCCTCTTGGGTTTGTAAAGAAGACGAAATACCCTTGGTTAGCCCATACTTGCATTTCATGGTAATACACTTTTCCATAGACGGTTTTTGGACCACCATGAATATCTAAAATAGCAGGATATGATTTAGCAGGATCATAGTCTTTTGGTAATAAGACATATCCTTCCATATCATAATCTTCATTTTTATACGTTACGATTTCAGGTGTAGCAACGTATGCATCATCAAGCGTTGTGTTGATGTGTGTGATTGCTTTCTTATTTTTGTAGATTTCTTGTAAGTTTTGTTCAATAAGTCCAATGTAATAGAAATCTTGACCATCTTCCGTATCAAATGCATCAATACTTCCATCAACATCTAGTACCAGTTCAAAGTGATTGTCTGCTGTTAACTTGTATAAGTTACATGTACATGTTTCTGTAGAAAGAATATACAGTGTATCGTTCAACATTTTCATGTTGAATCCGCCACCATAGCGAACATCACTTCCTACACTGTTTCCAAATGCACGATCTGGATTTGAAAGAAGGGTCATTGTTTCATTTGCATAGCTGAAGAATTTTACGTTCTCGTTAATTCCGTAAGGTGTTTCCTTATTGGCAAGAACAAGGATGTCATGACTACGATAGAATGCAGTTGCAATACTGTATTCACTTTCCTTCACGAGTTCTTCAACACTTAAGTCTTTAAGGTTTACTTGACTTAAGCCTTCTTTCATACTTGGTTTTGCGACGTCTTTGCTTGTAGCGAAGAGTACTTTTTCTTTATCTTTAGAGACATCTAAGATATAGGCATTTTCATATGTGTTAGTGATTGCTGTAAGTTTGTTTGTGTCGCGTGTATATAGATATAAACGTGATACAGCATAACCAATATAATCACCACCATTTTGAACAAATGGGATTTTTGTCAGTTCTTCCCAGTCTTTGTTGGCATTCTTTGCTTTTGCTACTTCTTCTTTTTTGCCATCTTCTAACATAGGTGTATAACGCAAGTCATAACTTACGTTTACGATATATGTATTACTATCAATGAATTTAATATCGCTTACTGGAAAAGGAATTTCAAAAGCTTTTATTGCTTCTCCACCTTTTGTGTGTAATTCATAAAAACTTGTGAAACTTTCACCGTTTTTTGCGCGCTCTTTATCTTTAGGATCACGCATACTTGCAAATAGAATGGTATCTTTATCTGTGTAGATGAAGTTGCTAACATCTTTGGAATTTGTTAGACGTTTACGTTTGCTATCTCCTGTGTGATACAACGTATTGTCTTCAGTTTTGATCGTAATCTCACTAATTTGATAAAGATCACTTTCATACACGTTGTCATCAGCGTTCATTACTGTTTCAACATAGATCGCATTTTTATCTTTTACTTTCAATTGACTTAGATGTTTAAAATCTAAGAAATCGCGTAATTCAATCTTTCTCATGTGTCGCTCCTTTTTTATATATTATATAGCCTACTAAATTTCTTGATTAAGTAGTCTGTATAGTAGTGTGCATCAAATGGTTCACCACATACTTCTTGGATAATTTCATCACTTGTTTTGCTTGCACCATATTGGTGAATATTTGTAGCTAACCAATCTTGTACTTTTGTAAAGTTACCTTGTGCAATTGTTTCTTGTACATCAAAGTCTTTGTCCATTTGGTTGTAGAACTGTGCAGCAAACGCACTACCTAAAGCATATGTAGGGAAGTATCCAAAGTATGCAGCCGACCAGTGCATATCTTGTAAGATACCTTCACTTGCATTGCTAGGGCGAACACCTAAATACTCTTCATATTTATCAGCCCATAATACATCCAGGTTATCTAAATCAATATCTTCATTGAAAATCATCTTTTCAAGTTCATAACGAATGAGAATATGTAAAGGGTATGTAAGTTCATCGGCTTCAATTCGAATTAAACTTGGATTTGCTTTGTTGATCATTTTCATGAACGCATCAAATGTTACATCTTTTAGATCATCATTAAATAATGCTTGTAAACTTGGATAATTTAATTGCCAGAATCCTTTTGCGCGCCCTACATGGTTTTCTAGTAAACGCGATTGACTTTCATGCATGGCAAATCCAATAGAGCTAAAGAATGTAGTTCTTTCATATGCAGGATTTACTTGCAATACATATAGTGCATGTCCATATTCGTGGATAGTTGATAAGATTGCACTCATTAAACTATTTTCATGGTATCGTGTTGTGAATCGTGCATCTTGGCTAGAAAAGAAACTTGTAAATGGATGGATACTTTCGGTAATGTAGATTTTCTTAGGATCCATAGCTAATGTTTCTTTTAAGATTTCTGTAAATTGTGCTTGCTTCTCACTTGGAAATGATCCAAATAATGGAGCATCATCAATTTGTGTAGTTTCCTTTAACTTTTTAATAAAAGGAACAAGTTCATCTTTGATAGTTTGGAAGAAGGCATCGTATTTCTTTGTATTCATTCCAATTTGGAATTGATCAAGCATAAAGTCATAAACGCTTCCTTCTATATTATAGTATTCATGTAATTTCTTTGTTTTATTAATAACAGTCACAAGTTCATCTTTAAATAGTGGCCAATTATTTGTTTCTTTTGCTTCTTCCCAAATGCGTTGGCTTTTGGCAAGTTCTAGTTGATAATCAATGTAAATATCCTTTGGTATTTTCACAGTATTGTATAAATCGCGTAAACGCAGTTCACATTCTTGTTTTTCTAATGGATCATCTGTTGTATCACGCAAGTCTTCAATCATCTTTACATTTTGTGCATCTGTAATGTAACTGAAAATTTCTCCAGATAGGATAGAACTCATTTCTCCAAGATATGGTTTTCCATCTTCTGGTGCACTAGTTGCTAAATCAAAATGAATGGAATTTTGTGCAAGTCCATATGCAGCAACCTTGTTTTTGTAAGTTTCATAGTTGTTTCTTAATGTCTCTAAATTCATATGTTATCACCTCTGTAAATACTTTATCATAAATAATTACATAATGTTATAATTTGCAAACATTGAAAAAAATTACATTAATTGATGTAAAAAATGAAACTAATTACGTAATTGTGTTGTATTACTTTCAAAAACATTGTAAAATGATATCATTCAAGGAATTATATAAAGAGGAGGCTTGAACAAAGTGAAAAAAGTATTAACATTATTATCTTGTTTCGCGATGATGATTACGCTTGTTGCGTGTGGAGGATCATCATCAGAAAGCTCAGACACATTTGTGATGGGAGCAGAGAAATTAACAGGGACATTCTCTCCACTATACTACGCAAGTAGTTACGACGGATACGTTGTAGATTTAGCTTATGATTCATTAATGGATTATGACAAAGATGACGTATTAGTTCCAGAATTAGCTAAAGAAGAACCAACAATTAGCGAAGATGGAAAAACAATTACGTTTAAATTACAAAAAGATATTAAATTCTCTAACGGTGATCCGTTAACTGCAGATGACGTTGCATTTACTTTCCAAGTATTAGCAGACCCATCATACGATGGACGTTACTCAGCAAAAGTTCTTTACTTAGAAGGACTTGACGCTTACCGTGGGGTAATGAACCCAGATACTAAAAAATATGAAGGTGGTTCAGGTAAATTAGAAGACTTCACAGGAATTAAAGTTATTTCTGATACAGAAATTCAATTTACATTTACTGAAGCACGTTCAGATAACTTATTAACAGTTGCTAAACAAGCAATCGTTAACGCTGAAGACTTCGCTGACTACGCATTTGGTGATGTTAAAGTAGTTAAAGATGCAATGGGTGAACCAAACGGAACTGGACCTTACGTAATGAAATCTTGGGATGCTGCAACAGGTGCTGTATTCGAAAAGAGCGAAAGTTACTGGGGTGAAGGATTCGAAATCGCTAAAGTAATTATTAAACCAGTAGAAATGACAACTGACTGGACAGAATTAAAAAACAAATCAGTAGACATGCTTGCAGGTATGATCGAACCTAAAAAAGTTGGACCAGCTTCTGGAACTGACTTCGTAGATTTCTCTACTTACCCACGTGCAGGTATGGGATACGTTGAAATGAACACTGCATCAGGTGTAACAAGTGATGTAGCTGTACGTAAAGCTATGATGTACGGATTTGACCGTCAAGCGTTCGTAGATTCTTACTACGAATGTCCAGACTGTAAAGGAATTCCTGGTGTAGGTGCTTACGTTCCTCAAATGTACGCAAACCCAGGATCAAGCATGGGAGACATCGTACGTGGAACTGAAGAAATCGCTGGATTAGATAGCTTTGACTACGATTTAGATAAAGCAAACAAAGTATTAGACGAAGCTGGATGGGTTCGTGGAGCAGATGGAATCCGTGTTAAAGATGGACAACGTTTAGAAATTAAAGCGTTAACAATCAAAGACCACGATATCCTTTCTAACATTATCCCTATGTGGCAAAAGAACTGGGGAGAAATGGGAGCTGATGTAAAAATCGCAACTGTTGACTTCAACACATTATTAGACAAAGTATACAGTGATGATGCATTAAATGAATGGAACATCTTCTTCATGGCAACATCATGGACAACTACTGAAGTTGATATCTTCTCATCTTTCCACTCAACAGAAGCTAAAAACGGTGGAGATAACCTTTCAAGAATTAGCGATCCTGAATTAGATGCATTACTTGATGAAGCTCTTCGTACATTAGATGAAGATGCACAAAAAGAAGTGTACAACAAAATCGCTGTTAAACTTGGAGAACTTTGTGTTAAGGTTCCAGTATATGGAAACACATACTTTGATATGTACAACAAAGACAAAATCGAAGGATTTAAAACTAACACATTCTACAACTGGACTGCTGCATTAAAAGATGCAAAAATGAAATAGGGTTTAGAATTTAGAAAACGATAAAATGGGGAAAGAATATCTTTCCCTATTTTCCTGTTTTTGATATAATAAGGAATGCGTATATTTAGATTAGAAACATAAAGGAGGTTATTATGATAAAGTACATATTGAAACGTTTGTTGAATATGATTCCCGTTATATTCATCATTTCAATATTGATTTTTGCGACCGTCCGAAGTATGCCGGGGGATCCTGTTAACGCATATTTAGGTATGGGGTCGAAAGTTACGCCTGAACAAAAAGAAGTAATCCGTGAACAGTTGGGGTTAAACGGACCGATGCATGAGCAATACATTCGTTGGGCAGGGCGTTTAGTACAAGGTGACTTAGGAGAGTCAATTAAATACAAAAAACCAGTTACCGAATTAATTGGTGAATACATTTGGAATACATTCTTATTAAATGTAATTTCACTTATTTTAGCAGTTTTGGTTTCCATTCCTATTGGAATCAAACAAGCAACAAAGAAATACTCCAAATTTGATAACTTTTGGACCGTATTCTCTTTATTTGGAATATCAGTACCAACCTTTTTCTTTGGGTTAGTTCTCGTATTCTTCTTATCGTTGCAACTTGGATTATTACCAATGAACGGTATGCGTGATCCAATTCAAGCAGCCTTTGGATATCCAAATATTTTTGCAAACTTAGCCGATGTTGCTAGTCACATGGTAATTCCAGTGATTGTACTTGCGTTCGGTAGTTTCTCATCGTTATCGAGATATGTTCGTAATGCGATGATTGATGTAATTAATCAAGATTACATTCGTACAGCACGTGCGAAAGGATTGAAAGAAAAAGTCGTGATTTACCGTCATGCCTTTAAGAATGCCCTCATTCCTTTAGTTACTTTACTTGGTTCATACATTCCTTCACTATTCAGTGGAGCAATGATTTTGGAAACGGTTTTCTTGTGGCCAGGTTTAGGATGGATTTTAATTGAAGCTATTAACTCACGTGACTTAAGTGTTACAACAGCTGTGTTATTATTCTCTGCTGTATTGATGTTATTAGGTAACTTATTATCTGATGTATTATATTCTGTGGTCGATCCACGAATCAAAACGGAGTAAAGGGGGACATATGAGTAAAGATCAAGTTATTGAACCAAATGTGGTTGTAAGAGAAGAAGATCAAGAAGTCCTTGGACCGTGGCGAATCGCGTGGAACAAATTTAAGAAAAACAAAATTGCGATGGCAGGACTTATTTTATTTGTGATTATTGTATTTGCGGTTATTTTTGGACCGATTATTATGGGACAAAGCGTTAATGATTTCGATTTCGCTGCTAAAGGGCAAGGACCAAGTTTATCACACTTACTAGGAACAGATGAACAAGGACGTGATGTTCTATTCCGTTTGTTGCTAGGGGGACGTATTTCAATCTTAGTAGGGGTTGTATCAGCTGTAATTACTGTATTATTAGGGGTAATTATTGGTGGAGCAGCAGGATACTATGGTGGTCTAATTGACAACTTATTGATGCGTTTTACTGAAATTATTTATTCATTACCATTTACACCAATGATCATTGCCTTAGGAGCAACGATGATGTGGGTAGAAGGTAATATTAAAATGATTGTTGTTTCATTCTTGATTGGGTTATTATCATGGCCAACGCTTGCGCGTTTGGTACGTGGGCAAATCTTATCACTTCGTGAACAAGAATTTATGCAAGCTTGTGAATCATTAGGGTTAAGCGATTTCTCAAAAATCTTTAAACACTTGATTCCAAACGTACTATCAATTGTAATTGTAAATGCTACATTATCGATGGCAAGTGCAATCTTAACAGAAGCTGGACTATCATTCTTAGGGATGGGAGTTACAGAACCAACACCGACATGGGGAAACTTAATGCAACTTGCACGTGATATTTCACGTTTCCAAAACATGCCTTGGACATGGATGCCAGCAGGTGTTATGTGTTTCTTAACGGTTATTTCCATTAACCTAGTTGGAGAGGGTCTACGTGACGCGCTTGATCCTAAAGATGTACGATAGAGGTGTATGATGGCAGAATTAGTTAGAAACAAGAAATTATTAGATGTTAGAGATCTAAAAGTATATTTCTACACAGAAAAAGGAGTTTCAAAGGCAGTTGATGGAAACAACTTCCGTATGTATGAAAACGAAACACTAGCAATCGTTGGTGAATCTGGATGTGGAAAAAGTGTAACTGCAATGTCTATTCTTGGTTTAGTTGATGAACCAGGGAAAATTGTAGATGGAAGTATTGTCGAATACGAAGGAAAAAACATGGTAGGAATGTCTGATGAAGAAATTCGTGACATTCGTGGAAATGAAATTTCAATGATTTTCCAAGAACCAATGACTTCACTGAACCCAGTATTTAAAATTGGGGATCAAATTATGGAAGCTGTATTGCTTCACGAAGATGTAACAAAAGAAGAAGCTAAGGCACGTGCTGTTGAAATGCTAACACTTGTTGGTATTGCACGTCCTGAAAAAGTTGTAACGGACTATCCTCACCAACTGTCTGGGGGAATGCGTCAACGTGTAATGATCGCGATGGCTCTTGCATGTAACCCAAAACTGTTGATTGCTGATGAGCCAACAACGGCATTAGATGTTACAATCCAAGCACAAATTCTTTCATTGATGAATGATTTGAAAAAGAAACTTGGAACTTCAATTATGTTAATTACGCATGACCTTGGGGTTGTTGCGCAAATGGCAGATAACGTTAACGTTATGTATGCAGGGAAAGTAGTGGAAACAGCTCCAGTTAAGGAATTGTTTGCAAACCCTAAACACCCATATACAAAAGGGTTAATGGCAAGT
Organism: Breznakia blatticola; assembly: GCF_004365815.1. Classification (GTDB taxonomy): domain Bacteria; phylum Bacillota_I; class Bacilli_A; order Erysipelotrichales; family Erysipelotrichaceae; genus Breznakia; species Breznakia blatticola. The sequence continues at coordinate 17,005 of NZ_SODD01000029.1, read as the reverse complement.
ATGCCTTCACTTAATACAGAAGGAGGTCGTTTAGCAACGATCGAAGGTTCTGTACCAAACTCTTTATATTTACCAAAAGGATGTTACTTCGCAGACCGTTGTCCAAATGTAATGGATAAATGTCGTGAATCACAACCTCCAACATGTAAAATCAAATCACGTCACCATGTAAGTTGTTTCTTATATGAAGATGTTGATTTAAATAAGAAGGAGGGGAAATAATGAGCGAACAAGTTAAAGATGTTCAAGTTGGACCAAATGGCAAAAAAGTCATTTTGGAAGTTAAGAACTTAACAAAACATTTCCCTGTTGGAAAAGGACGTTTCAATAAACAATTCGTAAAAGCGGTTGATGGTGTAAGCTTCAGACTATACGAAGGTGAAACGTTAGGACTTGTAGGTGAATCAGGATGTGGGAAATCTACGCTAGGTCGTGCGATTATCCGTCTTCATGAACCAACAAGCGGAGAAGTTATTTTCAAAGGTGAAAATGTACTGGCAAAATCAAGAAAAGAAATGCGTAAACTTCGTGAAGATATGCAATTCATTTTTCAAGATCCATATTCTTCATTAAACCCTAGAATGAATATTTATAATATTCTTAGTGAACCTTTAGTTGCTCATGGATACTTTAAACGTGGAAATGAACTAAAAGAACACGTTCTTGAACTAATGAAAAAATGTGGTCTTCCACCTTACTACTGTTATCGTTACCCTCACCAATTTTCTGGTGGGCAACGTCAACGTATTGGGATTGCACGTTCATTAGCACTTGATCCAACATTCATTATTTGTGATGAACCAGTTAGTGCGCTTGACGTATCGATTCAATCACAAATCTTGAACTTAATGATGGATTTACAAGAAGAACAAAAGATTTCTTATATCTTTATTTCACATGACTTGAGTGTTGTAAAACACATCAGTGATCGTGTTGGAGTTATGTACTTAGGAAGTATTGTGGAAATTGCTGATAAAGATCAAATCTTCAACAATCCACAACACCCATACACAATGTCATTAATGGCAGCGATTCCTAAGCCAGATCCAAATGAACATTTGGAAATGTCGATGATTAAAGGGGAAATTCCAAGTAACGTAAACTTGCCAAGTGGATGTAAATTCCATCCTCGTTGTCCATTTGCAAAAGATATTTGTAAGCAAACTGATCCAGTGGAAAAAGAAGTCGCTCCAGATCACTTTGTAAAATGTCATTTCGCAGGTGAATTTAATGTCAAAACCGAAGATTAGAGATATCTTAAAAAAGAAAGAGATTCAAGAAGGAAAGCAAGCAAACCTTGAAAAAGGTGACTTTCTAGCCATCTTGATTGCTGCGGCAAGTGTCATCATTCCTGTTGTCTTAGCTGTTATATTCTTTTTCTTTATTATCATTCAATTATTTTTATGGATGTTTGGATAGACTACAGTTCGCTGTAGTCTTTTTTCAATTCTTTTGCAAGTTTGTATAAATCAACTATAAAATTGAGTATAATGGAACATAGAGGTGAAATGTATGAAATTTAAGGATTACAAATATGAACGTACGAATTTTGATACGTTAAAAAGTGAAATTGACAAACTTGTCGAACAACTAAAACATGCAGATACATATGAGGTATTTAAAACAGCATTTGATAAAGCAGATGAAGTTTTATCTCATGCAGAAAGTATGTATTCATTAATGCATGTTCGTCATACCATTGACACAACTGATGCATTTTATGATGCAGAAAACACATTTTGGGATGAGCATATTCCAATTTTAATGGGGATTAGCTCTAAGATTAGTAAAATTGTATTAGATAGTCCATTCCGTCCAGAACTAGAAAATGAAGTTCCAATGACCTATTTCTGGAAAGCGGAAAATGCATTAAAGTCATATGATGAAAAAATCGTAGGAGACCTGCAAGAAGAAAACCGTTTAGTTAGTGAATATGAGAAACTAATTGCAAAAGCGCAAATTGAATTTGAAGGTGAAACATATACACTTGCAAGCTTAGGTGGAAAGATGGATGATCCAGATGTTGCAACACGTGAAGGTGCGCATAAAGCATACTGGGGCTATATGGAAGAACACGAGAGTGAAATCGATGATATCTATGATCGATTAGTGAAAGTTCGTGCAAAAATTGCCAAAGAATTAGGATTCAATAATTTTATTGAACTTGGATATGTACGTATGAATCGTTTTGATTATAATGCGGATGATGTTGCAACGTACCGTAAACAAATTCTTAGCGATGTTGTACCTGTAGCTACACGTTTATATGATGCACAGAAGAAACGTTTAGGTGTGAATACACTTGCGGTTTACAACAATGGATATGAATTTACAACGGGAAACCCAACACCAAAATATGATAAAGATCAAATGGTGAAAATCGCACAAAATATGTATCATGAATTGAGTGAGCCAACTGGTGAATTCTTTGATTACATGGTAAACAATGAATTACTTGATCTAGTGGCAAAACCTGGAAAACGTGGTGGTGGATACTGTACGTTTATCTCCGATTATGCAAGTCCATTTATCTTTAGTAACTTTAATGGAACTGCTGGAGATGTAGATGTTTTAACTCATGAAGCTGGACATGCATTCCAAGTGTATTCATCTAGAAATATTAAACCTAGTGATTGTATTTGGCCAACGTATGAAAGCGCGGAAATTCATTCAATGAGTATGGAATTCTTTGCATGGCCTTGGATGCCTAAATTCTTTGAAGAAGATGTAGAAAAATACTACTATACACATTTAGGCGGTGCTATAAAATTCTTACCTTATGGAATTACTGTGGATCACTTCCAACATGAAGTATATGCAAATCCAGAAATGACGCCTTCTGAAAGAAAAGCAGCGTGGAGGAAATTAGAAAAACAATATTTACCACATAAAGACTATAGTGATATTCCTTTCTTAGATAAAGGAACATGGTGGTTTAGACAAGCGCATATTTTCTCTGATCCATTCTATTATGTAGATTACACATTGGCACAAGTAGTTGCTTTACAATTCTGGCTACGCCTTCAAAATAAAGATGCAAATGCATTTTCAGATTACTATGAAATTTGTAAGTTAGGTGGTACTTTACCATTTAGACAAATTGTCGCAAAAGCAAACCTAAAAGACCCATTCTCAGAAGGATGTTTAGCTGATGTAATGGATAAGATTTCACAGTATTACGATACAATTGATGATACAAAACTATAAGCAAGATTCGTCTTGCTTTTTCTTTATAAAATGTATAATAAAACGCATAAATACACGTGTTTTGAGGATTTTAGGAAGGAATTGATTTCTTTTTGTGAAAAAAATAACTATTATTTGGAAAATGATTTCATTTACCTTTCCATAAAGAATCCTTTGTGTTACAATAATCACGTGCAAAACACAAGGAGGAATTTACAAAATGCCAATTATTATTGATGTTTTCGCGAGAGAAGTAATCGATTCTCGTGGTAACCCAACTGTAGAAGTTGAATTAACTACACAATCTGGTGCATATGGACGTGCAATGGTACCTTCAGGAGCATCTACAGGAGAAAGAGAAGCTTTAGAACTTCGCGATGGAGACAAAACTCGTTTCGATGGAAAAGGTGTAACAAAAGCCGTTGCTAACGTAAACGATATTATCGCTGAAGCAGTTATCGGATTAGACGTAACTGACCAAGCAATGATCGATAAAACAATGATCGAATTAGATGGAACACCTGACAAATCAAAATTTGGAGCTAACGCTATCCTTGGTGTATCAATGGCTGCTGCAATCGCTGCTGCTGATTACTACGGAATGCCTTTATTCAAATACTTCGGTGGATTCAATGGAAAAACTTTACCAGTTCCAATGATGAACGTAGTAAACGGTGGATCTCACGCAGATTCAACTGTAGACTTCCAAGAATTCATGATTATGCCAGTTGGTGCTAAAGACATCAAAGAAGCATTACGTATGGGAGCTGAAACGTTCCACAAATTACGTGGTGTATTAAAAGCTAAAGGATACAACACAAACGTTGGAGACGAAGGTGGATTCGCACCTAGCTGTAAAGATGGAAACGAAGAACCATTACAATTAATCGTTGCTGCTATTGAAGCTGCTGGATACGTTCCAGGAAAAGACATTTGCATCGCAATGGACGTTGCTGCATCTGAATTCTACAATGCAGAAACTAAAAACTACGATTTAGCTAAATCAGGTCAAGGTACAAGAACTACTGACGAAATGATCGATATGTATGCTGAATGGGTAGAAAAATACCCAATCGTTTCAATCGAAGATGGTTTAGGAGAAAACGACTGGGACGGATGGAAAAAATTAACTGACCGTCTTGGAAACAAAATCCAATTAGTTGGAGATGACTTATTCGTTACAAACCCTAAAATCTTAAAAGAAGGAATCGAAAAAGGAATTGCTAACTCAATCCTAATCAAAGTTAACCAAATTGGTACTTTAACAGAAACTTTCGACGCTATCGAAATGGCTAAGAAAGCTGGATACACTTGTGTAGTTTCTCACCGTTCAGGAGAAACAGAAGATTCAACAATCGCTGATATCGCAGTTGGATTAAACGCTGGACAAATTAAAACTGGTTCTATGTCACGTACAGACCGTATCGCGAAATACAACCAATTATTACGTATTAACGATGAACTTAACGACCGTGGAGAAAACGACATCGCTGTTTACCCAGGAATGGACGCTTTCTACAACATTAAGAAATAATTTACATTCATCAATAGAGACGATCACTTCGGTGGTCGTTTTCTTTATATTTAGCTGATATTCTAAAAAAGAAATACTATAAATATGATTGGAGAATATGGAGAAATGTAAAACTTAATAATATAGATAGTAGTGTGTTACATTGTATGTGCTGTTATAAAAGAGACAAATGATTAGGATAATGATGTAGTTGTAGGTGTGATTATAAGGAATATGTATTGAATCATAAAGTTTTACTCGTTTGACATGTTATTAAATCGTGCAGGCAAACGGTGCACACGATGTTATTATGGTGCTATATTTAGCAATGCCAATTGTGTCTTTTTTCTTCTTACCGTTGAGTCGTAATCAAGAAAATGATAAAAAACCATCAGTTTCACAATTGTAAAAATTACCGCTTTAGTCGTTATGAAATGATTGAGCAAAGTAAACGAACATTGACGAAAAAATCTCAACTGTTATAATTATATAATTAAATGATATGAGGGGAAAAGAATGTCAGTTCGAGTTAATCATAAGTATATAAGTAGTTTTCTTAATAAACTACAAGCTAAAGTAAAAACAACTATCAATCAAGTAAAATATTCATCTGCTACTACTCTATCTACACAAGAAAGAATTTCATTTCAAGCAAATGAAACTTTTACTATACACAAAAGTATTCATAATTACTTTAAAAGAGATATGGGTAAAGTAGAAACTATTTCCAAAAGCTTTAAAAATCTTGATACGAAGATTGGAGATGAAATTGGAAAATGAATAGTAAAGATGTGTTGTATATACAAAAAGGGAAACTTGAAGAACTAAGAGAATTATTAAAGGAAAGCAATGAATTGTTTGCAAATCTTTATGAGATATTTCCTTTGACTGACAGTGGGAATATGTCAAAAGAAAGCTTGGATATTCATAAAAGGGCAATGAATAAAGTAAGTCAAGAGTTAGAAGAGATAGAAAGAGAAATAAGTAAAGAGGAGGAAACAGAAAATGAAGTCCTTCCATCTTAGAGAGATACAAAACCAATTCAGTGATTTAAATAGTGCATTAAGAGAAATGAAAGAAACTAGTCAATCTGTATTGAAAGAGATTGATGCTTTTTGTGTGAATCAAGAATTACAAGGACAAGCATTTGCAGCTCATAAACGTTATATACGAAGTGTGTATTATAATTTATATCAGATTCATATTTGGTTGTGTGAGGAACTGATTCGATCAAATCGAAGTACTGAAAATCTATACACATGTATGCTCGGAGATCAATATCTTAATGAGGAAGAAATTGAGACGATAATTATGAGTATAAACGGAATGTTAAGAAAATTGGAAAGTATGCCAATGCAGTTTACTGCAGGGATTGAAGAACTATATCAATATAATTTAAGAGTGTTGAGAAGAAAGATAGATGATCTTTATGATTATGACATACAAGCAAATAAGTATTATGATCACACAGAGATATACATTCAACAGTTAAAGCGCGGAATCGAAGTAGTAAAGGATGTAAGTTTTGATACTAAAAAACTGCAGTTTACAGATGTTGATTTATCATGGGTAGAAAAGTCGAAAGACGCATATTTATCTAAATACATTACTGCAGATGGTAAATTGACTGACGAAGGAAAGAAGTATATCGAAAGAATACTTAAGAAAGATATTGGTGAAGTTAGTCGTGAAGAATTCGAAAATATCACGGATATTATCATTCGCATTGATGAAAGTGAAATGCCATTAATTATGACGTATGGATATAATGTGCCATATGACATAACACAAATATATGACACGGAAAAATCGCAGGTGAAGAATGGGTATTCACCTTCACCACTATTTCAATTAGTACTTTTTATGAGTGAACATAAACTACGAGAAGAAGGAATCCTAAATGTAAACAACAAAGATTTCGAATGGGAAAAATATGCGAAACGATTTGTAAAAGTAGAAGCAATGTTGGAAATGAGCATACAATTAGATTATGTATTTGATCTAAGAGGTATATTAGGAACAGAAGCGCTATTTTCATATGACGAGATAGATGGAAAAGGATTACTTACTGGAGTATCGTTTGCAGATTCAGGTAATAACAATGCTGTGGAATTTGAAGTAAAATCACATGGTCGATTAGGAGAAAAAGAAATGATAATCGATTATGTAGAAAATAAACGAATGATGGATCGAGTAGATACCCTATTGGGGTTAATGAGTTATGGTGTCGGATTTGTGGATCAGATAGGAGTACTAACTATAGTAGATGGTGCAATTGCATTGTCAGATATTATGAATGTGTATGGAATTGATTCAAAGCAAATAGAAAAGTATAAAAACGGAAAGTATACAAGTACTTCAAGATTTACAGATGAAGATGTATTACTTAATTCAGGGTTGGTAGATGAATTTGATCTGAAGTGTATAACAGTGAAAGATAAGACACAGTTTATTCTTAGCGAAGCTACAGGAATAGCAGTAGATAATTATAATCAGAAGTTAGATGCAATAGCAACATATGGAATTAATGTGGGTAAAATGGAAAAAAAAGGTGAAGTAAAGAAATTGTGCGATTCCTTGTCTGGATGTGAGTATACTGAAGATGAGAAAGGGACATTATATATTAAACTTCCTAAAGTAGATGTAGCAGATTTGTATAACGATTTAGAATATGTGAACAAAATTGAAGAGATTGTAATACGAGTTGAAAATTTTATGATTAAGAAAGTAGGGGAGTAATGCTATGAGAAATAAAAGAATCTTAAGTATATTGGTTATGATATGTATGTTGATGGGATGCAATCAAACATTTAGTGGAGAAAAGTACCAAGAGAAAATGGATAAAGCTGGAATTGAAATTACTTCAATTAATACTAGAGCGACCACGATAAATATTGTGATTGATCCAAAGAACGATTTAGGAGTATCATATAATCGATTATCGCGAGGTATAGGGAAGAAAATATTCTCGATTGATTATATATATGAAAGAGATAAGAATATTGTGATATTTGATAGTATTGATAATTATCGCAAAAAAGAAGCAGAATTATATAATAATAAGAAAATAGATATTACATATTGTACATATGATTATGAAACAGAAGAAACTGATTGTGATGAAGATGTAATTAAAAGCATGAAGGAAACAGAAGCAAGGGTAAACGAATATTATAGAGAATATGGATTGAGTCATGAAGGTTTCTTTGATTATTTAGAATGGTATGTGGAACAAGGATACGAAGATATAGAATACAATCCTGAAGGATAAAAAAGTGGATATACACTTAAGTGAATGTTGTAAGAAGAGGGATAACAGGATATGAGAAAAAAAAGAATCTTGAGTGTATTGATTGCAATGTGTATGCTGATGGGATGTAATCAAACATTCAGTGGAGAAAAGTACCAAGAGAAAATGGATAAAGCTGGAGTTGTAATTGATGCGATTAACACGCGATCAACTTCCATAAGTATTACACTCGATTCAAAGAACGGTTTGGGTGTAGCATATCATCGATTATCTCGAGGGTTAGGAGAGAGAACAGTTACGATTGGTTTTGAGTATAAAGACGATAAAAGAATTGTAATACTTGATAGTCTGGATAAGCCTCATGAAAAAAAAAGCAAAGTATTATAATAGCAAAGATTTAAATATGACATATTGCATGTACTATTATGAAACAGAAGAAACTGATTGTGATGAAGAAGTAATTGAAAGCATGAAGGAAGCTGAAGCAAGGGTAAACCAATATTATAGAGAATATGGATTGAGTCATGAAGGTTTCTTTGATTACTTGGAATGGTATGTAGAACAAGGATACGAAGATATTGAATACAATCCTGAAGGATAAAAAAGTGGATAAACATTCAAGTGAATGTTGTAAGAAGAGGGATAACAGGGTATGAGTAACAAAAGAATCGTAAGTATATTGGTTGTAATGTGCATGCTGATGGGATGCAATCAAACATTTAGTGGAGAAAAGTATCAAGAAAAAATGGAAAAGGCAGGAGTCGTAATTGACTCGATTAATACTCGATCAACTTCAATAAGTGTTACTCTCGATCCAAAGATTGATTTAGGTGTAGCATATCATCGATTATCACAAGGGGTAGGAGAAAGAACAATTACGATTGGTTTTGAGTACAAAGACGATAAGAGAATTGTAATATTTGATAGTCTTGATAAACCTCGTGAAAAAAATGCAAAAGTTAGAAATAGTAAAGATATTGATATTACATATTGTACATATGATTATGAAACAGAAGAAACCGATTGTGATGAAGAAGTAATTGAAAGTATGAAGGAAGCTGAAGCAAGGGTAAACCAATATTATAGAGAATATGGATTGAGTCATGAAGGTTTCTTTGATTACTTGGAATGGTATGTAGAACAAGGATATGAAGATATATTATACAATCCTGAAGGATAAAAAGTGGATATATACTTAAGTGAGTGCTGTAAGAAGAGGGATAACAGGATATGAGAAAAAAAGAATCTTGAGTGTATTGGTTATGATATGCATGCTGATGGGATGCAATCAAACATTCAGTGGAGAAAAGTACCAAGAGAAAATGGATAAGGCTGGAGTCATAGTTGACTCAATTGATACTCGATCAACTTCAATAAGTGTTACTCTCGATTCAAAGAACGATTTAGGGGTACATTATTGGAGACTATCACGAGGGGTAGGAGAGAGAACAATTACAATTGGTTTTGAGTACAAAGACGATAAGAGAATTGTAATATTTGATAGTCTCGATAAACCTCGTGAAAAAAAGCAAAAGTTAGGAATAGTAAAGATATTGATATTACATATTGCATGTACTATTATGAAACAGAAGAAACTGATTGCGATGAAGAAGTAATTGAAAGCATGAAAGAAGCATAGGCATGGGTAAACGTATATTATAGAGAATATGGATTGAGTCATGAAGGTTTCTTTGATTACTTGGAATGGTATGTGGAACAAGGATACGAAGATATATTATACAATCCTGAAGGATAAAAAAGTAGTTTGCGAAATGGTGGGTAAATATTTATTATTTTTGTTGATAGGTAGAATTACTTTAAAATATTAGAATTTCGTTTCACAACTTGCCTATTGAAATACGTTAAATTATATGCTAAAATTGTAAGGCATATGAAAGGAGGATGTATAAAATGTTAGATGTATTATTAATGATAGTTTCTGGAGCTATTATCGTCCTTTCGTTATTACAAAGTGGAAAGTCTGATGGAATTAGTGGTGCTTTTACAGGTGGAGATGGTTTGAACCTATTTGCAAATGTGAAAGAACGTGGACCTGAGAAGGTAATAGCCAGAATTACGCTTGTAATGGGTATTATTTTCTTTATGTTAGTTATTGCGATTAGAATCTTCTAGTAGTTATTGCGATTAGAATATAGAAAGACCTATTGGTCTTTTTTTATTTCATAGAAAGGAGGAAAATATATGGAATATATGAACATGATCCTGGATACGGTGCAAAGCCAAAAGTATAAAGGGATGAATGTAGAGGACTTTAAACGTGCTTTCCATGTAGAGAGTAGCGAAGACTTTACAGCTTTACTAAAAGCATTGAATTCACTGGAAAATGAATACATCATCATTACTGATGAAAAAGACCGTTATTTTCCTTTGGAACGACTTGGATATTTTGTAGGTATATTACGAAAGAATCCAAAAGGATTTGGGTTTGTGGAAAATGAAGACACAAGTGTGTATGCAAACCGTTATGAAGTGAAGAATATTATGGATGGAGATGAGGTGTTAGCTCGAATTCATCAAGACAATGAAGGTCGTGTGGAATGTGAAATTATCAAAGTTATTTCACGCAATAAGAACACGTTAGTAGGTGTCATTAAGAAAAAGGATGGTCGGATGTGGTTTTTACCAGATACACCAATGCCTGAACAAAAATTCAAGATTGTGAATAAAGATGCCTTTAAAATGGTCAATGACACAAAGGTACAAGTATTCATTGAAAAGTATGGGAAAACGATGTACATTCGCATTCTGCAAATTCTTGGATACAAGTATGATCCAGGAGTGGATATCCTATCGATTTTACTTGAGCATGATATTGAGCCAGTCTTCCCAAAAGCCGTGCTTGATGCAGCCCAACAAATACCTGAGACAGTGGAAGTTGATCAAATAAAAGGACGCGAGGATTTTAGAGATACGTGCATTATTACCATTGATGGGGAAGATGCAAAGGATTTAGATGATGCAATCCACATCAAAAAGAAAGGTCGTAATTATGAACTACAAGTGCATATTGCTGATGTATCGCATTATGTAACCGAAGGTTCACTTATCGATAAAGAAGCATATAAACGTTCAACAAGTGTATATGTTGTAGATCGCGTTGTGCCAATGTTGCCTCAGCTATTAAGTAATGGGGTATGTAGTTTGCAAGAGAAAGTGGATCGATTAACGATGAGCTGTGTGATGGAAATCAACCTAGTAGGTGAAGTTGTTGATTATCGTATCGTACCGAGTGTAATTAAAAGTAGTCATCGAATGACGTATACTGATGTAAATAAAATACTTGCAGGTGATCTTAAAGTCACACGCAAGTATAAAGATGTACAAGAGATGATTACATTAGGGTTGGAATTATCTAAGATCCTACAAAAGCGTAAAGCAAAACTTGGAGAAATCGATTTTGATAAGAAGGAAAGCAAAATCCTTGTAGATGCAAAAGGAAGAGTCAAAGATATCGTATTACGTGAACGCGGTGATGCAGAACGTATGATTGAAGACTTTATGATTGCCGCAAATGAATGTATTGCCTCACATACAAAGCATATGCAAATGCCAAGTATGTATCGCGTGCATGAAAATCCAGATTCTAAGAAGATTCGTGAATTTGCCAACTTAAGTAGTGCATTAGGATATCCATTAAAAGCTGATCCACAAAATATCTATCCAAAGCAATTACAAGATTTATTAGTGCAAGCAAAAGGGAATGAAAATTTTGATGTGTTAAGTACGTATATGCTTCGTAGTATGCAAAAAGCACGTTACGATATGGTCAATTTAGGACACTTTGGTTTGGGATTGAAAGAGTATACACACTTTACGTCTCCAATTCGACGCTATCCTGATTTACTTGTCCACCGAATGCTGAAACGTTACTACTTTAAGGCGACAACTGATCTTAAACAGATCGAAAAAGACGAAGCATTCTTAGATGAAGCAAGTGAACATACATCGAAAATGGAACGTAATGCGATTGAAGCAGAACGTGATGTAGATGATATGAAAAAATGTGAATATATGGAACGCTATATTGGTAAAAAGTTCCATGGTGTGATATCTTCAGTTACTCGTTTTGGATTATTCGTGGAACTGGAAAATACAGTGGAAGGACTTGTACATATTACAAGTTTAGAAGATGATTATTATCACTATGATCAAAATGCAAAAGCATTAGTTGGAGAAACAAGTGGTATAATTTATAAAATGGGACAAAAAGTCTTAATTAAAGTCGAAGATGCTAGCAAGATGCGTAAGCAAATTGATTTTGTGATTGTTAAGAAATAACTAGGGGGATGTAAGATGAAAAAATTGGTAGTCATAGTCATCATGTGTATGTTAGTTGCTTGTGGTTCAAATCCATCAGATACAAAGAAAGATGATACATCAAAAGATACCAACAAACCAGTAGAAGAAGGTAAAGTGGTGGATATTAGTGTATCTGCAGTTGGTGATAATCTAATCCATGAAGCAGTATACTATTATGCAAAAAAAGCAGATGGTAGTTATGGCTTTGATGAGATGTATGAACCAATGCTTCCATATATCCAAAAGGATATTTCTTACATCAACCAAGAAACGCTTGCAGCTGGTGATGAACTAGGATTAAGTCATTATCCACAATTCAATGGTCCATATGAAATCTTAGATGATGTAAAAGGTGCTGGATTTAACTGGATCAATACAGCAAGTAATCATAGTTATGATCGTGGTGAACAAGGTGTCATCAATCAATACAACTATTTAAAGCAATTGGACCTTATGCAAACAGGAATGCAAGTAGATGCAAATGAATCACGAATTCGATACCGTGAAATCAAAGGTGTGAAAGTCGCATTTCTAAGTTATACATATGGACTGAATGGCTTTGAATTACCAGAAGGAAAATCATATCTAATCAATCTTATCGATAAAGAGATTATCGCTAAAGACATGAAAGAAGCAAATGCAAATAGTGATATTCAAATGGTAAGTATGCACTGGGGTGAAGAATACCACTTTGAACCAAATGACGAACAAAAAGAACTTGCACAGTTTTTAAGTGATGCAGGTGCTGATGTTATTATTGGTGGACATCCACATGTCATTCAAACTGGAGATATTCTCACTGGTAAAAATGGAAATACAACACTAACCTATTATTCATTAGGAAACTTTCTATCTGCACAAGATGGAAATGACAATATGTTAGGTGGTCTAGCAAGTTTTACTATGAGCTATGACACCAAAACAAAAGAAGTAACATTCAAAGATGTGAAATTCATTCCGACGATTACACAAATCACCAATGCATTCCATAACTATAAAGTCTATGCATTAAAAGACTATACGGATGAAATGGCAAGTGTTCATACCTTAACGCAAAAAGGATTGGATATGAAACGTCAGTATTTTATTGATTTACTTAATCAAGTCATGAATGATAAAATAGAAGTAGTTTACTAGGAGGAAATATGCAAGTAATCACTGTCAATCGAAAAGCAAAGCATGAATATTTCATTGAGGACACGTTTGAAGCTGGCCTTGTTTTGCATGGAACAGAGATTAAAAGTATCCGTAAAGGATCTGTGCAATTGAAAGAAAGCTTCATCACATTTATTGATGGTGAAGCATATATTAAAAATATGCACATTCCTCCATATGAATATGGAAATCGTTTCAATCACGATGAGACTAGAGAAAGAAAACTCTTATTGCATAAGCATGAGATTAAGAAACTCCAACAAAAGGTAAAACTACAAGGATATACCGTTGTGCCACTACGGTTATATATTCACCATGGTAAAGCAAAACTTGAAATTGCTTTAGCAAAGGGGAAACACTTATATGATAAGCGTCAAACGGAAAAAGATCGTGATGCAAGTCGTATGATGCAAAAGTTGGCAAAGAAATATAGATAGTGTTATACTATCTACGACATGGGGCTGTCATGGTTTCGACAGGGATATGTCTAGTATGAACTGCAGTCGGCTGATGGCGTAACCATCAATCCAATTTAACTGGAAAAAACAAATTATCAAGCTTCTTTGGTGCTAACCAAAGCGTAGCTTTCGCTGCTTAATTTAACCTAACAACTGGTTTGCAGCCTTGTTGGTGAGTGTATCTTTCCACTTGCTAAACTCGTATAACTAGGAAGATAGGGGATGTATTTGGTTTAGCTACATCCTTGAAATTGAATAAACCAAATTGTTAGACTCGATTGTTTGTTTTCAATCTAACTCTTATATAAACAAACTAAACTGTAGACGTTTGTACACGAGGCTATTTTTGGACAGGAGTTCGACTCTCCTCAGCTCCACCATATGATTTACAACATCTAGTACTTACACTAGGTGTTTTTTTATGAAGAATGACTATTTCATTTGTATGTTTGACATCAACTATACTTTTCGTTATATTTAGGACAATGAGGTATACATATGGATAAACAATTGATTGTAGTTATGAAAGCATTGAGTGATGAAAATAGAATCAAGATTTTTTCGATACTGAAAACACAAGGTGAACGATGTGCTTGTGATTTATTACAAGATTTGAATATTGTACAGTCTACATTATCACATCATATGAAGATCTTAACGGATGCAAGATTAGTAACAGCAACAAAAAAAGGGAAATGGATAAACTATACAATTAGTAAGGATGTGTGTGCAAAAACACGTAATGATTTACTGGAATTGTTTGATGGTACATGTTGTAAGGAAGCATAAGCTTCTTTTCTTTTATAATACATATTGACGTATATCGATATAATGTGTATAATCTACATATCGATGATAATCGATATAAGGAGAGAATATGTGGGATTTTATACAAAATGAAATATTAGGAATGCAATGGTTAAACTGACTGGTTGGATCAATGCTTGAATTAGTTGGTATCAATATTCACGAAACACTGGGAGCAAGTATACATTTCTTTATCTATGATGTGATTAAGATACTATGGCTGTTATCTGTATTGATATTTGGAATATCATACATTCAAAGTTACTTTCCACCAGAACGGACAAAAAAGATACTATCAAGATTTCGTGGGATATGGGCAAATATATTAAGTGCTTTGTTGGGTACGATTACACCATTTTGTAGTTGTTCATCGATTCCTATTTTTATGGGATTTACAAGTGCTGGTTTACCAGTAGGCGTTACCTTTTCATTTTTGATTTCTTCACCGATGGTGGACTTAGGTTCTTTGGTGTTGTTGATGTCAATCTTTGGTTGGAAGATTGCAGTTGTCTATGTGCTTGCTGGACTTATTATTGCAGTATTAGGAGGACTGTTGATCGAAAAGCTAGGAATGGAGAAATATGTTGAATCCTTTATTAAGGATGCACCAAATGTAACAATCGATGATGTGAACGTAGGCTATAAAGAGCGGATTGATTTTGCCAAAGAACAAGTTGTATCAACCTTTAAAAAAGTGTTTCCATATGTCTTGGTTGGGGTTGGTATTGGTGCTTTGATACATAACGTATTACCTGAATCTTTTATCCAGTCCATTCTTGGCAAAGACAATCCATTTTCAGTAATTCTAGCAACCATTGTCGGAATTCCAATGTATGCAGATATCTTTGGAACGATTCCAATTGCTGAAGCATTATATGCAAAAGGTGTTGGATTAGGAACGGTTTTATCTTTTATGATGGCAGTTACTGCATTATCTTTGCCATCAATGATTATGCTTAAACGTGCAGTAAAACCACAATTATTAGCAACATTTATCGCTATTGTTGGTATTTCAATTATGATTATTGGTTATTTATTCAATGTGTTTCAATATATATTTTAGGAGGAGCGTATGAAACTATTTAAAAAGAATGTAAAGCCATCAGGTATCGATGGACAAATGGAAAGTGTAAAAGGAGCAGAAGTGAAAGTCTTAGGTTCTGGATGTGCAAAATGCAATGAACTTGCAACAAATGCAAAACAAGCTTTGCAACAATTAGATCTATCTACAGATATTGAGAAAGTAACTGATATGGTAGAAATTGCGAGTTATGGAGTTATGTCGACACCTGCACTTGTCTATAAAGGAAAGGTAATTATCTCTGGAAAAGTTGCATCAGTAGATGAGTTAAAGCAATTACTTTCAAAATAACCAACAAAAAATAACACAAGAAAATCATTGTATGTTCACGTAAATAAAAATGAATATGGTAGTATATATGCATAGAGGACGTACGATGAGAGATTTTTTGAATAATAAAAAACATCTGTTTGGCATTGCCTGTGTAGTAGGAATACTTCTATGTTATCCAATTATTCAGGAACTGATGCGATTTAATAATCCGAATTGGATGCAATATGCAATTATCGTTGGTAGTATGTGTGTATTTGTATATGCATTTATTTCGTATGTTTGCATCGGTTGGAATGCTTTTGAGAAACGAATGGTTTGTTTGGGCTACTTCTTGATTGTAGCTGTACTACTTTTGGCACGTAGACAAATCTATGTTGAAGGACTGATTAGTAATGGATTTAATCCATTTGCATTTATTGATGACTTGCAGTCTGGTTATCAATACTTGGTACAATTGGTAGTATTAAATATTTTGTTGTTTGTTCCTGCACCATTAGTCTTACAACCAATTGTCAAAAGGAAATGGATGTTATATCTTTCATGTCTAAGCTTTGGTATCTTGATGGAAGTGTTACAATATGTGTTAAGTCGTGGTTCATTTGATTTAAGTGATATTAGCTTATATGCAATTGGTATTGGACTTGGTATGTTATGCATAAAACCATATCATTTGGTCGAAGGTATGATATGTAAACGATCAAGAATAAAGACAAAACAACAATAAAGAGAAGATAAGTTCGTTTATACAAGCGGACTTTTTATTATTGGAAAATATCGAAAAATCGTGAAGTGTGCATTGTCGTTCGAGAAATACGTGAAATATTGTAAAACATGCGTAAATAGTATAAAATGAGAAGGATATAGGATCTTGACTTTAGAAGTTAAAAAAGCATAAAAAATGGCTAAGCCCTTTATTCATAAGGTTTTAGCCATTTTTAGTTTCACACTTTTTTGTAGTGTAT
>NZ_SODD01000028.1 GCF_004365815.1 Breznakia blatticola | reverse complement strand
AACTTCAAAAAATGTTCACTACAAAGAACATCTTTTTAGCATATTCTTTACTGCTTAAAAGAACACAACTTTTAGAAGACAACAAAAAAACCAAGAAAATTCACTTCATCGATGAATTTTGCTTGGTTAATGGATTCTTAACTTAATGACATTACAGAAAATAGAGTATTTTTTCATGGATATATAAAATTCATGCATAAAAACACAAAACACATAATCGCGTCCGGTCATGATTATTGGTACAAATTCGAGAAAGTAAAAAAAGAAACCCTTTAAATAAAGGGTTTTTATGCATATGGCGTCCACGAAGGGATTCGAACCCCTGACCGTACGCTTAGAAGGCGTATGCTCTATCCAACTGAGCTACGTAGACATAACGCTAAATCATAATAACAAAGATTTTTCGCTTTGGCAAGCAATTCTTTTGCTCAGTTGAATAGAGCATACACCTAATCCAAATCCAATGATTTAACATATATTGTATCTTTTAGCCAAATATAAACTCAACTTCAATTTCGCCACTTGTATCATCAACATGCATAATTGCATATGAAGTATCTCTTCCATCACGTGACATTTGCAAAGATCCTGGATTTAATACATGAACACCATCAATCACTCGATAATCAGCAATATGTGTATGTCCATAACAAACAATGTCACATCCTTTACTTTTTGCTTTTTTCACCATCTGTTTGTCACGATTAAAATATCCAAACATATGTGAATGAAACATAATCAATTTGTGATGTGGAAGATTTAGTATAATTTCACTTGGATAATCATAATAATCATTATTTCCTGTTACTGTAATAAATTGTGGATACTCATAACTGTCTAAACAAATATCGCCACAGTGCAAAAATAAGTCAGCATCTCTATGCATTTCTAAAATTTTATCTAATTTTGAACGGATTCCATGCGAATCACTAACAACAATAATTTTCATAACTAATTCTCGATTCCTTCTAGCACCTTAAAATTTTCATACATAATAGTTAAATAGTCACGATTTTCTTCGCGATCCTCATTGGTTAGTGCTGACATATTATTTATTTCTATCGAGATTAGACCTAGCTCATCTCGAACCGTTTGATATAACTCTTCCATTTCTGGATTTAGATTTTGTTCGTGAACAATATACCTTACTCCATCATCACGAATTCTTTGCAAAATGATTTCCAACTGATCATCAGTTGGTGTTGCACCAAATTTCGACAAACAAAGTGGATACACATGCATATCATATGTATTTTGCCAATTTCCAAAACTTGCAGTAGTACTTACAAATGAAATTTCTTTGCTTTTAAGTGTTTGAAAATGTGCATCTAAGTTAGTAAGTTCAATCTCTAATGCATCATAGTTCTTACGAAAATCATCTTCAAGATGAGGATACAAAGAAATCATATAGTCACGGATAGATTCAGCTGCAGAAATCATTTGCAAAGGGTCCATCCAGATAAATGGATCTTTGGTATACGTATTAATCGTCGAAAATTGATTTCCTTCATAATACGGTTCTTGAACAAGTGTTCCAACACTATTTTTGGTATATCTCGCAAAGTCATTAAAGTAACCATATCCTTGCAAATCTAAATAATTTTTTGCATCATTACGGAGTTCTTTTCCATAGATTTCAAAATAAGGTTCCATTCCAGAAATAAACAATAATGCATCACTATCATTAAGAATAATTTGGTATTCACTAGTAATGGAAGCACTTTGTATCGTTTCGCCATTTGAGATACTCTCTACTGTAATATGCGGTTCGCCAATACGTTCAACTAAAAATTTAATTGGATAGGATGTAACAGCAATTTGATATTCATTTTTCGAGCATCCTCCCATCATAAAACATGATAGAAAAAGGACGCAAACCATTAGTTTTTTCATCCCTACCTCCTTAGTAAACGTGTTGATAATTTCTCATCTTTTCTTATTTTCAAATCACGCATACGTATGTAATCGTCACGCAAGTTCGTTAAGAAATGTAATATAAATACAAATCCGACATTTACAACTAATGTTAAAAACATACGATTATAAATCCATGAATTGAAACTAACTCTTGTATCTCCTGAAAACCACATCAATGCATATGTAATTAATTGCATCGTAAATAAAGAGCATATCGCAAGAATTATACTTTCTAGTAAAGACTCTCCGACATGTTTTTGCCATGCTTTAACAATAAAACACAACAAAACAAAAATAAATATATAAACTAAAAACGAATTCGTAAAGAAAAAATCATAGAACATCCCGCTAAGTATAGATAATATCAACGCATCAATAAAGTCCATTTTACGAATTGTCAAAATCAGTGCACAAACACCAAAGCATGACACGAAATACACACTATTCATCGCGAAATTCACTGGGAAGCAAGTTTCAATGATCCCATCGATTAGGAAGCATGCAAAAACAAATATATATTGCACTACCATCTACTTCACCTTTAATACACTAACATAAGTAAAATCATTGAAATCAACTGCTGGTTTGATTTGAATTTTCACACCTTCAGCGTTATATAGTTTTTCAACATCTTGCACTTCACCAATTAAAATTCCTGATGGTGTCGCTCCACCAATACCAGAAGTTACCACTTTCATTCCTTTTTTTATTTCAACAGTTGAATCGAAAATATTAGCGGTGAACATTCCAGTTGTCTTGTCATAGGTTTCTAACGATCCTGTTGTAGATTTATCACTACTTAGTTCGATTTTAATCGAAACTTGCGAGTCAGTTTTTTCTGCAGTAAGCAGTTGTACCTTCGATGTTTTATCATGTACCTCAACCACTCTACCCAACAATCCTTTTGAACTAATTACTGACATATCTTTTGTGATGCCATCATTACTTCCAACATTAATAGTCATCACATTTGACCAACCTTGCACATCTCGTGCAATAACAGTTGCTCCGATACTATCATATTGATCGTTGCTTGTGATACCTTGTAATGCCTCAAGCTCAGCAAGACGACGTTTTGTATCGTCTAATTCAGACTTATACATTTTTTGACTAGCGATTTCTTGACGCAACTCATCATTCTCACTTTGCACATTCCAAAGGTTACTAATGTCCTTTGAAAAGTTAAGGATCGTACGCGTTGGTTTTTCAATCAATGAATAACGCAACATTGTAAATAAGTCATATCCTGACTCAGAAGCTGCATTACCTCCCATAATACGTGTTGAAAATCCGAAAATAAGTAAAATAATGCAGATAAATATTAATATTTTTTGCGAGCGATTAAAGCGCGCTGTTTCATTTGGTCGTTTTGTAATTTTTGGCATAAACATTCCTTTCTTACGACCTCCATTATAAACTATCTACGACAATTAATAAAGGAAGATTCACATTGTAAATCTTCCTATTTTTCGTGATGAATCAGTCCATTTTCTACAAAACTAAAATGATTATTTTGAGCAACAATAATGTGATCAATAATGGGTATCCCAATAATTTTGCCACTTTCAATCAATTTATTTGTGAGTTGCAAGTCCTGTTTACTTGGTTCTGCACTTCCACTTGGATGATTATGTGCCACAATGATAGCTGCAGCATGCTTTTGAATAGCTTCTTTAAAAACTTCACGCGGATGAACAACACTCACATTTAACGTACCAACAAAAACCGTGTTTTCATGAATGATTTGATTTTTCACATTCAAATACAATACATAAAAATGCTCTTGTTTCTTCAATCCAATTTTCTTATTTAAATAGTTATAGACCATCTGTGGATCATTTAAGACAGGTGCATTCTTTAACTTTGCGTAGATACTTCGTTTACTTAATTCAAATACACTCATCAATTCCAAAGCTTTGATTACAGATATTCCCTTAATTCGAATGAGTTCATCAAAACTCATCGAAAATAATGGTACTAACCCGTCACTTACATGTAGCAATTTATCAGCAAGTTCAAGTACCGATACATCTTTATACCCACAACGCAAGATAATTGCTAACAACTCTTTATTTGATAAAGTATCCATTCCATATTTTAAAGCTTTTTCTCTTGGTCTTTCACTTTCCTTCAATTCTTTTACTTTAATGTTACTCACCTCATATATATGTAGGATTTTTTTTACTTTAATCCTAATTTTTGGGTTGATTCGCTAAGAAAATAAGCATATAATAGTGATGCAGCAATTTTGCACAATACATGTCTCCGTAGCTCAGTTGGTAGAGCAATTGACTCTTAATCAATGGGTCTAGGGTTCGAATCCCTACGGGGACACCATTAAACATAGTAAAGGTATAAGCCCTTCTTCTCACAAGAAACTTATACCTTTTTTAATATTTTATACTATAGCAGAAGGAACTGGTTTCCATTCAATTCCATTTAGTGCATTTTTGAAACTAGTAAAAGGTATGCTTTCACCTTTTATATATTGGTCAATCATTGGTTCATCCAACATACAAGGAAGTCTATCATGAATCATTTTAAAATCGGATGTTGCATCTTGTGTCATAATAACAAATGTATCTCCAGATTCTTTTTTTTCATAAAATCCTGCAAGTGCCAGGATTTTTTTGTTTGGTTTATCTAAAAGATATTGATGTTTTTGCTTATCCCATTCATAAAATGCTTTCACATAAATAATGCAGCGTTGATTTTGATATAAAGGTCTAAACATCGGCTTTTCAAGGACACTTTCTACACGCGCATTAATAATTCGCATCTTTTTCCAACTCGGTTCAATTCCCCACTGCATCATTTTAAATCCAGTGTTTGTTTTTACAAGATATGGTTGTGAAGGATATACATCTTGATGTACAACAGGAAGTTGTGATTCTTCATAAGCTCCTTGTAAGATTTCTTTCCAATCTTCTTTAGTGAGCGAGAGAAATCGACCACACATTATGAAAAATTCCTTTTTGAGTGCATAACTTGACCAATAATTCTTACTGGTAGAATATCAATTTCGTTTTTATTAAAAAAGCGATTTGCGACCGTTTGGTTTGCTGCTTCTAAAATTAGTACATCATCTTTCATGATTACTTTTTTTATTGTAACTTCCTCACCAACTAAAACTACCGCAATTTTATTGTTTTCCACTTCATTACATTGTTTCACATAGACTAAATCGCCATCAAAAATACCAACGCCTATCATCGAATCTCCCTGTACTTTCAAATAGTAATCCCCTTTCGTTGATTCGATTTCTGTTACTTCTTCATACCCCAAAAGATCTTCAGCTGCAAATAAATCATAACCAGCTTTTACATTTCCTAAAATTGGTTTTAATAAATTTTGCGCATCATCATCAAGTGCACGCGAAGAAAGTTGTAACAGTTCTGCTAAGCGGTCTTGTTTTTCTTGTGGAATACTTTTCGTTGTTCCATCAAGCCAACGATAAACACTTGATACCCCTACATCTAAATGGTTTGCAATCTCTTTTGGTGAAATCCCTATGATTTCCATTTGGTGTTTTAATATATCTTTATTCATGATTTCATGTTATCACTATTTTTGTAACAATGCAAATTTATTAAAATAGAAAAAGTATTTTTTGCCATTTTTGATTGAAAAATGGTAATCTTGTGGTATGCTCTAGTTAGGAGGACACATGATACAACACGAAATGAGAACTATCTTACATATTGATATAAATCATTGCTATGCGCAAATTGAAGAAATGTTAACACCACCTTTACGTGATGTCCCAATGGCTGTTGGAGGTGATGAGTCACAAAGACATGGAATCATTCTTGCAAAAAATATGAAGGCTAAACCATTTAAAATCGTTACTGGAGAACCCATTCGAAATGCATTAAAGAAATGTCCGGACTTACATATTGTGCAAGCGGATATGAAAAAATACACATACTATACTTCAAAAGTAAAAGAAATTTATCACGAATACTCAGATCGTGTAGAAGATTTTGGTTTAGATGAAGCATGGGTTGATGTCACTGATTCACTTCGTATATATGGTAGTGGAATGCAAATCGCACAAGAAATTCAAAGACGTGTGTATCATGAATATGGATTAACTGTATCTATTGGTGTTAGTTTCAATAAAGTGTTCGCAAAACTTGGTTCCGATTATAAGAAACCAAGTGGACTTACAGAAATTACACAAGAAAACTTTAAAACATTTGCTTGGCAATTACCTGTTAGTTATTTACTTATGGTTGGTCATGCAACAACAAAAAAATTACATGATCTTCATATCTATACAATTGGAGATTTAGCTTGCGCATCAACCACATTACTAAAACAAAAATTTGGCAAAATGGGACTTCTAATTTGGAGCTATGCTAATGGAATGGAAGCAAGTGAAGTTACATTAGAAACATTTACAACCCCGCCAAAATCAATTGGCAATTCTTGGACTACACCTAAGGATATTACAAACGCAAATGAAGCAAGGATCGTCTTAGAAAGACTTAGCAATTCTGTTGCTTGTCGTCTACGAGAAAAAGAGTTTATGGCCAAAGTCATTACACTTTCAGTAAGAGATACCAATTTACACAGATTTACTCATCAGCG
This sequence comes from Breznakia blatticola, assembly GCF_004365815.1. Classification (GTDB taxonomy): domain Bacteria; phylum Bacillota_I; class Bacilli_A; order Erysipelotrichales; family Erysipelotrichaceae; genus Breznakia; species Breznakia blatticola. The sequence continues at coordinate 25,290 of NZ_SODD01000028.1, read as the reverse complement.
TAAAATACCAGTTGCAATTGACACATGCAGTGAAATCTTGCAAATCGCAATGCAACTACTTGCAGAAAGTTATGACTTTGTACTTCCTATACGTAGTATTGGCGTACATGCATCACAGCTTACTAAAACAAACATGTACTATCAATTAAACTTCTTTGAAGATACAGTAGCTAAGGCAAAAAATCGAAAAATAGAAATAGTAGTTGAAGATATACGAAAAAAATATGGTTTCTATAGTGTGAACTCTGCTTCATCGCTCGTAGATAGAGCTTTCAGTTCTGTTGACCCAAAAGGAAACCATACTATCCATCCAGTTGGATTTTTGAAAGGAAATTCATAATCTATGCAATTATTTAAGAAATATATAAAAGTAATTACGATGTGCGATGAACATGGCGCACTAACGCCCATTTATATTATTTGGAACAATGGTTCAAAATATAAAATCGACAAAATATTGGAAGTGCGTAAAGCAGCAAGTAAAGTTGGTGGTTGTGGCATCTTATATCGTTGCCGTATTGGAAAAAGCGAACGAAGTATATTCTATGAAATTAACCGTTGGTTTATTGAAAGCACAAACCCATAAAAAAAGGTCGAAATTATCGACTTTATCTAATCTTTCCAAACAATATACATTGCGACTAAGGAAATAACAATAACCGCAGCAGCTACTGACATCATAAGAAAACCCATTGTTGTATGTGGATTCCCATTTATAATAACAACTAACGCAAGTACGATTAATAACATAAATACATAACTAAGTAATTTCATAATATTTCCTTCTCCATTTTTATTATACATAAAAATGGAGATATAAAAAAGCCTGAGGCATGCATAAAAAAAGGTACAATAAACGAATTGCACCTTTCAAAATTATTGTACATGTTTTCCAATTAAGTCATATGGAAGTGCATCCGTAATTTCTACAGTAACGAAACTTCCAAAAGAAAGCACTTCATCACTTGTGAAAATCACCAAACCATCCACTTCATCTGGCGCATTCATTTTACTGCGTCCTCTATATTTTCCAGTTAATCCTTCTTGTGATTCAACGAGTACTTCTACTCTTTCACCGATAAATGCACGATTATTTTCAAGTGCAATATCTTTTTGTAGGCGCATCAATTGATCAAGCCTTGCTTGTGCTGTGGCATCATCAATTTGATGATCCATATCATATGCTTTTGTATCTTCTTCTGGTGAATATGTAAAAGCTCCCATTCGATCCCAACGCGCATCTTTGACAAACTGACATAGTTCTTCAAAGTCACTATCACTTTCTCCTGGAAAGCCTACAATAAATGTAGTTCTTAGTGTTGGATGTTTCCATGTTTCACGTATTTTCGAAATGGTATTCATTACGGCTTCCTTTGTTCCTCGACGGTTCATTTGCTTTAACAACTCATTGTTAGCGTGTTGCATTGGAATATCAAAATACGGAATCACTTTATCAAGTTGCTTCATCCCATCAATTAATGAATCTTCAATTTCATCTGGATACATATACAGTATTCGAATCCAATGCAATCCATCAATTGTATTTAGTTCTTGAAGCAAATCAAGTAAAGAAAGTTTTCCATATAAATCCAAGCCATACTTTGTAGTATCTTGTGCTATTAAAACCAATTCTTTCACACCTGATTTAGCAAGTGTTTTTGCTTGTTCAACAAGATCAGCTTTTGGATAAGAAACATTTCCACCACGAATTAAAGGAATTGCACAAAATGTACAACAATTGCTACAACCTTCTGCTATTTTCATGTATGCCGTATATGGTTTACTTGAAAGCAAACGTTCATTTTTATTGTAAACTTTTAGTGGTTCACCTAGATGATATTCTAAAATTTCATGTAAATGTGGATATTCTTTAATGGAAACAAAAGCATCAACTTCTGGAATTTCGGCTTCTAATTCATCTTTATATCTTTGTGCAAGACATCCAACAACAATTAGTTTCTTTAAATTTGCCTTTTTGTATTCTGCCATCTCTAAAATAGTATTAATTGCTTCTGTTTTTGCTGATTCGATAAATCCACATGTATTAATGACTATCGCTTCTGCTTCTTTTGGATCATTCACTATTTCATGAACTCCACGAAACATTCCCATAATATTTTCACTATCAACCAAATTTTTGCTACATCCTAATGATATAAATCCTACTTTCATATGTCTACCTTACTTTCCTATGTAATCTTATATGATTATACACGAATAATGTTTACTGGCAACAATTTCTAGATGAAATATTCGTTTATTGTATTAGAAAAGACAAATCAATTTAAGACTTGTCTTTTGTTACTTAATCTTTTTTTCGTAACCACTTTATTGCATGTGATAACTTAATTTGATTTCCATACATTAATGTTCCTCGACGATATATTTTTGCTGCCGCTATACCTACAAGTATTGTCGAGCCAATTAATAGAACCAACGAAATGATAACTTGGTAGAGTGGAACATCAACCACGGCCATTCGTGCAAACATAGCCATTGGAGAACTTAACGGAACCATTGATGCGATTGTAAACATAGCACCATTTGGATCAATCATAATTCCAAAATACACTACAAAGTATATAATCAAGAAAATAAATGTCATTGGAGTTGCACTACTGTTAACATCTTCACTTTTTGAAACCAGCGCTCCAATTGCACCAAAGATAAATGCATAGAAGATAAATCCAAAGATTCCAAACACTGCAAATGAAAGTAGAATTTCAATCGGAATATTTAATATAGAATCTAGTAATCCTCCCCAACTTTCTCTATTTAAAGAATATGATACTACACATACTCCTAACATTAATCCAACCTGTAGAATTGCTGCTAGAACACCTGCAATGACTTTCCCAAAAATTAAAGCATTTGGATTTGCACTTGTGACTAACAATTCCATTGTTCGATTTCCTTTTTCACTTGCTACTGTAGTTGCAACAATATTTCCATATAATACAACTACCATATAAATTAGCATAATGAGCGGAAATGTATAAATCATACTGTTGGTTCCATCGACACCTAAACTAACCGTATTTACATTTACTGTATTTCCATAGTAGATATCCATAACTTGTTTTGCATCAATTCCGGCGTCTTCAAAGGCGTGATTTCGCTTGATTTGCGAGAATAACTCTTGTAGTACATAAGGCGATGAATCTGTTAAACTGTTATTTTTTACATAGTACGTGAAATTTCCATTTGCCTTAACTTCAATTGATGCATCTGCTTTATCATCTTCAACCATGTCTTTTATTGCTTTTACAGAATCCTTATACTCAAATGTAACATTTGGGAGATATAATTTCATTGTATCTTCAGCATTATCTAGAAATTGCGTTGGATCATACACGGCATATACTTTTTTCTCCGTATCTTGATCAACAACAGCTGTTTCTGCGTTTGCATCACCAATACCACCAATTATTGTTGGTATTGAAAAACCAACAATAGCAATAACTACAAAGATCACAGTAGTTATAATGTACGCTTTTGCTTTTACTAAGTTTAAAAATTCCCATTTTAAGATGTGTAAAAACTGTTTCATTCTACATCACCCGCTTTCATCACAAATATATCCGTTAATGTTGGTTTGTAATCCCCAAAAACATCTATATCAATTTCCATATCAATTAGCTTTTTAGCAATATACTTTTTATCATAATTCTCAAGCATCTCAAATATTACATAATCTTTGCGCACTTCAACAATAGTTATACACTCCACCATTTGTTGAGAAAGCATATTGGCTAGTTCTTGTGTTGTCATACCATTAGCATTTAGGATTAGTTTTTGATCTCCGTATTCTTTTTGAATGCTTCGTAACTCGCCTTTAAGCACTACATTTCCTTTGTTTAAAATCACAACATCCTTACAAAACTCTTCAACATATCCCATTTGATGACTTGAAAAGATAACCAATTTCCCATTTTGTATTTCTTCTTCTATCAAATCTTTTAACATTTGTGAATTCACCGGGTCAAGTCCACTAAATGGTTCATCCAAAATAATAATTTGCGGATTATTAATTAGTGTTTGGACAAGTTGTACTTTTTGTTGATTTCCTTTTGAAAGTGTTTCTAATTTTCTGTTTGTATATTCAGATATACCAAGTTTATCAAGTAACTTTGTTGCATTTGCTTTAGCTTCATGTTTACTTATACCTCTAAGTTCACCAAAGTAAATAAGTTGTTCCATTACCTTCTTTTTTGGATACATCCCTCGTTCTTCAGGCATATATCCAATCTTATGCAATTTTGGGTCAAAGGGAGCTCCATCTAAAAGCACTTCTCCGCTATTTGCATGAAAAACTCCCATCAAAATTCGTATAGTTGTTGTTTTTCCTGCACCATTTCTCCCCAACAAACCAAGTGCACTTCCGTCTGTAGCATAAAAACTTACACCATGTAGTACCTCGGTTCCATCAAAACTTTTATGTATATTTTTTATTTCAAGTTTCATTTAAGTTCTCCTCTCGTAATGAAAGTATACCATTATTACAGTCTCCAAAAAAGAAAAAACCTTCGGAGGGCACCAAGGTTGTTTTCTTGCATATTTCTATGCGATTTAATATTACATATTTAGTAACACATGTTTCACTTTTAAGTAAAACGAATCCTATCTTCCATTTTGTGTTACATCCACTATCTTCCTATATAACATCGAAATTCATTAATTTTGAAATTCGATAGATATTAAATTGATTCAGGGAAATGGTATACACCATATTCCCTTTCAATTCGGTAGGATTTAAACCTTACTTGATAGCCGCATGATTGCGGCTATATTTAAAGGCTTAAATGCATTTCCTTTCCTCTTCCCTAATACAAATATACCACATTTTATAAACTTGTCAACATAATTCCTGTATTAATAGTAGGATTTTAATTTAATAAATAATTTATAATTGTTTTTTTCTTATAATAAGATTGATTTCGTATAAGAAAACAAGTAATATTACTTACTTGTTTTATAAAACTTTGTAAACTCGATTTCCTTTATTATAAACTCTTCGTCTGCTAGATATGAAAAAATTCGATCGTTTTGACTGTGGAATATAACTCTTGATGCAGCTAACGCTTGATATGGCATTTTATTAGCTTTGGCTTTGTAGCGGGTGTCACCAACAAGCGGATGCCCTACTGCAGCAAATTGTGCTCTAATTTGATGTGACTTTCCAGTTTCTAAATGAATTTCAACAAGTTGCGCATCTTTATAATTCTCTATCACTTTGTAAGTTAGTCGTACTTGCTTACTTTTTGAAGAAATAGGTGCATCAGTTATTTTAACATTCCCGTGTATATCCTTTTCATGAAAATGCACAAGTTCACCTTGCTTATTAGATAGCTTTCCTTCTACAAGTGCTACATACACCTTGTCAATATCTCGTTGCTTGATTAACAAATTCAAATGCCTTAATGCTGTAGCATTTTTTGCTGCCATAATAATTCCTTGCGTGTTTCGATCCAATCGATGTGCAAGCGCTGGCGTAAAACTTTGTGTCAGAAGTGGATCAAATTCTTTTTTTTCATATAAATAATGTAGTATTCGATTAATTAATGTATCTTTATCTTCTTTAATATCACTATGAACAAGTAACCCAATCGGTTTATCTATAATAAGAATATTATCATCTTCATAAATTATAGAAAGAGTTTTTGGTGCATCTAAAAAGGAATAATCAATAGGATTATCGAAGAATTCTTCGCTGATGTATAGAGTTACTATATCTCCAACATGTAGCTTTGCTTCGGGTATTGCACGTTTCCCATTTACTTTTATCTTCTTATTACGAATGTATTTGTACATTAAACTTTTTGGTAATTTCGGAAGTGTTTTTTGAAGGAACTTATCCAATCGTTGTGATGCGTCGTTTTCAAATATATGTAATTGTCTCATAATATCATCACTGTAATATACGCAATCCCAATTAAAGTACCCACAATAGCTCCGAAAACAACATCTGTAAAATAATGTACACGTAGAAACATTCTAGAAAATGCGATAAGCGATGCAAATATTAAAGAGAAGAAGCCAAATTGCGGATAATAATGCATAATTATCACTGCACATCCAAATCCGTTTGCACTGTGACCAGAAGGAAATGATGAACCATATGGATTTGGAATTGAAATATGAATATCTGGATGATCCTCAAACGGACGATTTCTTCTGAAAATTGCTTTTATAAAGCCATTATTTATTGCATTAATAAAAAGCATTACACCAACTAGTGCAAATGATAGTTCACGTTCACCTCTTATAAATGCGACAATTCCATAGGCGATCCAAATAAAGCAAAAATCCCCAAGACGAGTAATGATACGCATCACGCGTTCACGCCTTGGATTTGTCAATTTATCATTAATAAAATATAAAATACTATCATCTAAAAAATTCATAAAAACCGCCTTATCCTAGACATTATAACGTAAACGATAAAAAAAGGGTAGTTAAAACTCTACCCTCCGTTAACAGTAATCTTATTTTCCCATATGTTACGATCTTGTATGCACTAGTAAAGAAATCAATAACTGCTTGTGCAGGATCATCATAACTAAATGCATCTCGTAACGTTAGAAAGTACTCTGCCTTTTCGTTACTATAATATGCTTTGTTAGGTTGAATTGGTGTTTCTGTCAAATCTTTTGTTATAAATGGATACGGTAAAATGAAGAAAGCTGGTTCATCAACTACATCATCACCTGGCCAAAAACCAAATTCAATCATTTGCTCATCAAATGCAGATTTTTCAATATATCCATTGTATGGAAAAGGCTCTTCTTTCCCACTAAAAAGTACTGTAGACATATCAAATGTCCCCCAGAAAAAACTTGGCAGTATTTTCTTTCCTCTAAACGAAGAAACAAATTTTAATTCTTGTTCATAAGCAAAAGCCATCATCCGATGAAAATCTCTTGCGCAAGTTGCATCATAATGTAAAATTGTATGATTTTTTTCAAATGGAGTAGTGATACTCATTTCCATTGGTGTTGTACAGATATTAGTATGACACATGACGTCTTCTAGCATTTTTTTATACATCTCATAATATTGGGCAACTGACTTTCCACTCTCAAACGAAAAAGAACTTTTTCCACCATTTAAGTTTAGTGCTTCAACTTTTCCATCTTCTAAGCAAATTCTCACTTCAAAACTATTAACTCCATTACTAATCAGTCCTGTCGTGAACCCATCTGCATTAATTTGTAATAACGAATGATTCCACTCTGGTTGTGGCTCAAGCCAAGCTAACTTCGTCTTACCTAACATCTGTGAAAGCTGATGTAGTGTCAATGCTGTATCTTTCCATTCACTATAATTTAAAATTCTCATATCCTTTCCTCTCCTTCTTCTTTAGCTTATTATAAGCGATTTACAAAAGGAAGTTAATTGGATTGCACTAAATGGTTTTTGTTATATATATTTTATATTTATTTGCAACAGTGCTTGGAATACTCGTTTCTAAGAGAATTCCATCTTCACGATTTTCAAGTATTTTGGTCTCATATTGTTCACTTAGCATATGCACGATATTTCCCATTTCATACGGAATGAGCAATTGATAATCATTGTAGTCCTTATATAGTAATTTTGTAATTTCTTTTTTTAAACGCTCAATACCATATCCAGTTTTTGCAGAAATCGCAATTTTCATTGATTCATCATAATTCTCATTTGATTCATCTACTTTGTTATAAACCTCTAAAATTGGCGTATCTTCAACTCCAATAGCTTGCAATGTTTGTAGTGTTACGCGTTTATGATGGTTAATATGTGGACTTGTACTATCAATTACATGCAACAGTAAATCTGCTTCCTTAACTTCTTCCAAAGTAGAACGAAACGCTTTAATTAAATGATGTGGTAAATTATCAACAAATCCAACCGTATCTGTAAGTAAGCACCATTTTTTATCTGCAATTTCTATCCTGCGAACTCTTGTTTGTAGCGTCGCAAAAAGCATATCTTCAACATACACTTTTTTATCACTGTCTTCTTCAAGCAGTGCATTCATAAGTGTACTTTTCCCAACATTTGTATAGCCAACCAAAGCTACAGTTTTCGTATTGGATTTCTTGCGTTTGCTGCGTTGTGTTTGTCTTTCTTGTACGAGTTTCTTTAGCTCTCTTCTATATTTTGCAATTTGAGCCTCTATCACTCGACGATCACTTTCTAATTTCGTTTCTCCACCACCTCTAGAGCGCAATGTGCTACTGCCTCCTTGTCTACTTAATGCTTCATAACTTCCACCTAAACGTGGTAATTCGTATTCAAGTGAGCTAATCATTACTTGCAACTTAGCTTCTTTGGTTTGTGCTCTTCGTGCAAAGATATCTAAAATCAAACGCGTACGGTCCATGATTTCTACATCATTGACTACCTCTTCAATATTTCTAGTTTGGCTTGGTGTTAACTCGTCATTAAAAATGATGCTATCGATTTCGTTATACTCGCAAAACTCTTTGATTTCAATTAATTTCCCTTTCCCTACATATGTTTTCCGATCAGCTGATTCACTATTCTGTTGTATAGAATCTACAACAAAGAACATATTTGCTTCTGCTAGACTTTTTAACTCATCCATCGCATATTCAAAATCATTTGTCTTTTTTTCAGAAACACCTACTAATAGTACCTTGGGTTGAACAGTTGTTTGTTCAATCATGAGAGAACCTCAATAGTATATGATGTGTGAAATGTACTACCTGGTTTCAAGATAATAGTTCCTTCGCGTTTTTCGAACGGAACGTTTGCTTTTTCAAAATCTCCATGAGAATACCAAGGTTCTAAACATACAAAAGGTGCATTTTCACTAGATGTCCATACAGCAAATAGTGGAAACGGCTGGATTGATAAACGAACTGCATGTTTGGGTCCTTTCAAAGTGACATACTGTGATTTCATACCTTTGTAAATCAATGTTGCTGCGTCCATTATTGTTTTATAGCTCAAGGGTAATTCCTTCATTGTTAGTTGTGTTGAATAATGCGGCTTTTCCTTTTTTTGATCAAAATGAACTTGTTCTAGTTGCTCCTCTTGATCAAATACAATAGAATAATCAGAAAATGACTCTCCTTGCTCTAAAGGACAATTAAACCCAGGATGAAGGCCGAATCCAAATGGCATTTCGGTTTCACTGGTATTCGTAATATCGTAAGAAATCTTTACCTTTGCTCCATCAATAGAATATGTAATACGATAGTCAAAATCAAAAGGATACACATCTAACGTATCTTTGTTTGCTACTAATTGAAAAGTGGCTGAGTTTTCATTTGATGATATGCATGTTAATTCAGAGTTTCTAATAAAACCATGATTTTTCATCGCATAGATTCTTCCATCGATTTCATACGTGTTTGTATATGTATTGCCTACTTGTGGAAATAAACTTGGGTTCTTACCTGCCCAAAAAGTATCATCACCTTGCCACAAATATTGAACATTGTTTGACTTTAAGGTCAATGCTGTCATTTCTCCACCTTTTTCAGTTAAATCTAATATAATTTCTTTATTTTCTAATCTCATTTTATTCTCCTCCATATAAAAATTTCGTTCTTTATATTATGCTTATATAAACTTGTACTATCCTTGACAGTTCAACATATCTAACATATCATATACTTGTAAAGTGAAGTTAAATATCCCTTTCCTATCTTCCTACTTCACTTTACACCCTGAGCAAAGTACTATCGGAATAAGCGGTAGGAAAAAGAAAAGCGATTCTTAACGGAATCGCTTTTTACTTTGTCTTTTCATTGCATAACGAAGTAAACTCAATCCCAATGCTACAACTACTGCAAAAATATAGTTTAAATCAAATTTTGAAGTGTTATATTCGGTATCACTCCATATATTTAATCCTTCGTTTTTCGCTTTATCTTGTGCTGTGTATAGTTCTTCGACATATCGATAATCATCATAAATATAGGCTACTTCTGCTAGACCATTTCGTACAATCTGATATTGTAGTAATTCATCATCTACAAAAATCCAAGCAAGTAAACGACCATATTTATCTTCTCTTGCACCATCATATTCCAATTCAATTGTACTTGCATTTATCAAAGAATCACACACAAAATCCGTTGATTCTTTTCCATATGCTTCGATTTCTTTTGTGTATTCTGGTGCATCAATCGCTAAAAATCGAACACTTTTTTTCTTTCCATTCACAATCACAGAAGCTGTATCTCCATCAATACAATGATCAAGTGTAACTTTTTCTCTATTCAGATTTTGGACTGGAAGTAATAAACTCAGTAAAACAAGTATAATTTTCATTATTTAATCTTAGCAAACAATTTTTCATATACTGTTTGTAATTCTTTCTTTTCTGGCTCAGTCATTTTTCTCTCAGTTGCATCATGATCTTCATTTGTTCCCATATGATGACCAACAATTTTACCTTCTTTTACAAAAACAACTTCAGGAACAAAAAGGTTTGGTTCTCCTTCTTCATTCGTTTCTAGTCCATATGCATTATCTAGAATTTTTGTTGCTTTTTCTCTCCATTCAGGATGCGCTTTATTTTCATCATCTTCACGGTCAACATAATACACATTCATATCCTCGCTTTTCGCAACATCATTTAATACTGGTAATACTTCAATACACCAAGGACATGTAGGAAATCCGTAATAAATCACACCAGTAAACTCTTTATTTTCAAGAAATTCGTTTGCTTGATTCATATTCACTTTTAAAAACACATGGTCCTTATCATCAAATGCTTCATAATCACTTACATCAGCTTTCTCACAATCAATTCCACAAACATTTTGAGATTTGTTTTTATTCTCATCTTTTCCACATGCACTTAATCCACTGATCAAAAACCCGAAGCAAAGTAAGATTCCTATTATTTTTTTCATGTTAATCCTCTCCCTTTTCTTCAACTAAATCGTAATTGATTTTCTTTTTCTTCAATCTTGAATTAATGTATTCCACAAATAACTCATAAGCAAGTGCTGTGATAGGAACTGCTAGTAACATTCCTGCTATTCCAAATTTCCCGCCAAGAATAAAAATCGATAACAGTACCCAAATCCCAGGTAATCCAATTGTTTTCCCGACAATTTTTGGATATATTACTTGTCCTTCAAAGTTCGATAATACTTGGAAAATGATGATGAACCATAATGCATTGATTGGATTATATGAGAATATAAGAACAAAGCAAATAAGCATAGCAAATATCGGTCCAAATACAGGTACAATACTACATACTGCAATAATTGTCGCCATTAATTCAGTAAAACGGTAATCTAGAAATTGGAATACGATATAAAACATGACTCCCTTAATAATACAATCAACTAATTGACCTCCAACGAAATTTTTAAAGATCACATTGGCTTTTGAGCCAGTTTCAAATACAAATGTACTAATATTCTTTGGAAAAAGTGCAACTATCACTTTTTTTGTTTGATAAATCAAAGTTTCTTTTCCAGCAAGCAAGTAGATGCTTAAGCAGAATGCTAAGAAATATGAGAAAAATGTATTTGTGAACTCGACTGCATTTTTCACTACACCTTGAGTAATACTTCCAAAGAATGTAATTACATGTTTAAACAGTTCTTGATCCTTGGAAATGTTTTGAATTTCTTTTATATATGGGATATCTTGTAGTTTATATCCTAAATGTAAATCATTTAGAATATCATCAACAGATTTTATCGAGTTATTGACGATTGTACTAAAGTTATTAAAAACGTAAACAACACTTTCAGCTACTCTTGGTAAAATGATAATCATTAGCAACCAAAGAATGACTACTGCAAATAGTAACGTCAAAATAATAGATAAAGGTCGCAAGAACTTCTTTACTATTTTATTGTTTCTAGAAATCTTTGATAATCCATTCTCAATAGCTTTCATTGGAATATTCAAGATAAATGCAATACCAATTGCGATGAAAAACGGATTAAACACTTCAAGCATTGTTAGAACGAAACTTACGATTTCGTTCATTCGCAAGACAATTGCTAAAAGCACAATGATGACAACTGCAACAAACAGTGTGTTTTTATTCTCCTTAAAGTATTGTTTCATTAATGACCTCTCTTCTATAAACCATTATAACTACTTTAGATGTTTAATGCGACTCATTTTCACAAACGTTCATGTACATCTTTAATAATTTCTCCATTTTTTTTATATTTCTTCATAATTCTCGTGTTGAATAAACACAAAACCTCATATGGTGACATTCCTAATTCGTTTGCCATTTTAATTAATGGAATGCATTCCCCAATGATTTCCACCTCAGTCCCCACTGGAAACTCCTTATCTGCACGAATCATCATTTGATCCATACAAACGGACCCAACAATTTCGTATGGATGTCCATCAATACCAACAAAACGTCCGGTATTTTTTCTAAGAAAACCATCACCATATCCAATTGGTAAAGTTAGAATGTACATATCTTTCACTGCTTTGTACGTCGCATCATAACTAACACTCTCACCTGCAGTAATTTTCTTACAATAACTAACTTGAGAATAAAGCGAAAAAGCTGGTTTTAAACCAATTTGAGAATCAACCACATCAATTCCATATAATGCAATGCCAGGGCGAACTGCATTACTACGTGGATCATCATATCCTAAAGTACCTGCTGAATTAGATGTATGAATCCATTTAAAGTCATAGTTTAATGAATCTACGATAGCATAAAACCATTTAACTTGCTTGTCACAAGATGTTTTATCTGTGCTATGAAAATGTGTAAAAATACCTTCTACTTCTATTTTATGTTTTTTTAAGAAACTCATTACATCTTTAACTTCACTTAAGTTCTTCATTCCTATACGATTCATACCCGTGTCAATTTTTAAATGTATTTTCAACTTTGATGCATCAAATGAGGCAACCACTGTTTCTAACCATTCTAATGAGAAAACACTTAATGTTATATCATTATCAATCGCATAATTCACGCAAGAAGCATCTACATAGCCAAGAATCAACAGAGAACCTTTATACCCTTGCAATCGTAATGATTTTGCCTCATCAATTGATGACACACAAATGTAGTCTGCTCCACATTCGAGAAATGTATTCGCTACTTCAATATCACCATGTGAATATGCATCCGCTTTACAAACGCAAAAAACATTCTTATTTGAATGTTTTTTAATAAGATTATAGTTAAATACTAAGTTATCCAAATGAATTACTGCGTATGTCTGACGATATTTCATAAATTACACCTATACTATTTTTGCAGTGTAGTATGCAACATATCCAGAATACGCAATGATAATTATGCGAACTATATTGTATGGATCTGCTGTGAATAAATTTCCAAAGAATTCCGTAAGACTGTATGTAAACAGTTGAAACGAAATAGTTTGCAACATAAATGCATAACGGAAAAACTCAGCTAATCCCAAACAAAGGATAAAACATAGAACAGCTAAAATAGAAAACTTGATATCAATTCCTCTTCCCATGTACTTTATTACATTACCAATTGCTAATGCAGCACCAACATATATAAGTGAGTAATACCAACCATGAAAAACTTGATAAAATGCTGCAATAAGTATTGCACATATTATTGAACAAATAATCCCATAAATCATAGCCACAGGAAATCTTTGCTTATTTCTTAAATTATCTGTGTTAAAAACATTCATATGAACCTCCAAAAATATTTGTTTATAGTATATCACACTAATTCACGCTTGTTTATGAATAACTCGTGAATACCATAATTCATTCATATTTTTTCACAACATATCGAAAAAAGAAAATAGATTTTTTAAATAATTAGAGAAATATCAGGTATTACATTATATAAGGAAAAGAGATTTTAATCATATTTCATAAAAAAATAAGCGATTTGAAATTTTTTAAAATTTTTTTGTATTTTTTTGCTTTTTTTCATTGCCTTTTTGTTTTGTTTCGGTTATTATGAATAGGCGGTAATCAGCAAGGTATGAGCTTACACGGCTGACCCGACAGTGCTTTGAAAAAAGTTGAAAAAGTTGAAAAAAATCTATTGACACTGCAAAGCACAAATGATAACATATAAAAGCACTGTGAACTGCTTAGGCAGATGCAGTAAAATGGAGGTTTAGCTCAGTTGGGAGAGCATCTGCCTTACAAGCAGAGGGTCAGCGGTTCGAGCCCGTTAACCTCCACCATTTTTATGCCGACTTAGCTCAATCTGGTAGAGCAACTGACTTGTAATCAGTAGGTTGTGGGTTCAATTCCTATAGTCGGCACCATTTTTTTATGGAGGGGTAGCGAAGTGGCTAAACGCGGCTGACTGTAACTCAGTTCCTTAGGGTTCGGCAGTTCGAATCTGCCCCCCTCCACCATTATCTTTGGTTTGACTTCTTGGGGTATAGCCAAGCGGTAAGGCACCAGACTTTGACTCTGGCATTGCACTGGTTCGAATCCAGTTACCCCAGCCAATTTTAAATCACTTATGACCCCTTAGCTCAGTTGGTAGAGCATTTGACTTTTAATCAAAGGGTCGGGCGTTCGAATCGCCCAGGGGTCACCATCTGCGGGTGTAGTTTAATGGTAGAACTTCAGCCTTCCAAGCTGACTACGTGAGTTCGATTCTCATCACCCGCTCCATTTAAAGAAACGAGTACCTTGTAATTATACGGGTGCTTTTTTTATGTTCACGAGTCAGCTTTGGATGAAAGTTACACAATTATTATTTTTGCTGAAGTTCGTCTTAACACTTAGGCAAAGATTCTTCTAATAACTTTTTTTCATCCCTGGGCGTCTCTAGATCTCGAATGACCATAGCGCGTAATATATCATCGGAAATTTGATACCACTTTAGTTGTACATGATACCGTGCCTTTTCATACTTAGGATTTTTATTCAAACATCGATTTAAAGGTTGTATAGAAAATGGCCCAATACGAGGACATGTTGTCTTTCTGTTCATCTGTCTAAGAACTTGTTCTTTTATTTCTTTTGTCGTAATCCACCAGTGATCTTCAACGATACCTAGAATTAGTGCATCAACCTTACAAGAGAACTGAGTACCGACAAACATAAAACGATCAAGAATTTTATCAATATTAGAAATCCTGGAGAAAGCGCGATTTATCTCATCTATTTCATGTTGGTATAAAGTTTTATACTCTTCCCCACTTAAACGAACATCACCTTTGCCATTTGTTGTGCCATCTGCAAAGTGATAATGTAAGTAAGCTTCGGTTGCCGAATATGAAACACCAATTGAACGTAAAAATCGTATAAACTCGTATACATTCTCTGTATGTACAGATGTTTTAAATCCCATTTTAACACTAATATATTTCTTAATACCTCTAATTTCAATATAAAAATCTGGCTTCATCTTCTCTTTAATATGATACGCGCAAACAATATCGTCAGCATGTATATCATCATACAACGTTTCAACAAGATCATATAATAGTATTGGTAGATGTTTCACTTTCTTCTTATGAAAAGCGCGAACAAATTCTTTTTCATTTTCTATTCCACTTATTTCTTTTTTAAATGGAGTTTTTCGTTCCATATAACATACCTCCTTAATTTCTTATAGTACATATATTACAAAAATCCTAAAACTACTTTTTATGTTATACTACATATATGAAAATCGTATTAGCAACCACAGCAAAACATAAAAGCGAAATACTTACAAACGCGCATATTTATCACACGTGTCGCAAAGGTGACTTTGCTAAAGTAAAGAACATCGAAAATCCAGAACAGCGCGCAATAGCCAACGCAACAGGCAAAGCTCAGTCAATATATCCAAATAGTGATGAAGTTGTTATCGGTCTAGATACATTTGTTGTTTTTGAAAATCAAATATTTGAAAAACCAAGAAATACTGAAGAAGCTAGAAATCGACTCAGACAGATGTCAGGAAGAACAAATGAAGTCTACACTGGTATTTGCATTATTGATTCAAGATCGCAAACGATTTTAACTGATGTTGCAAAAACTAAGGTTACCTTCTTCCCTATAAGCGACAAAAATATTGATTTGTATATTAAGAGTGAACCAAACTTAATTCACTCCACCGGTTATATTATTGAACATATGCTAAGTTGTTTCATCAAATCCATTGAAGGTGAATACTACAACATTCTAGGTGTACCTTGTGCAAGAATTTACACTATGCTTTCAACTATTGGGTATGAATTTGATGAGTTTAACACAAAATAAAACGGATACATTATTTAATATACCGTCATACTTTATGTTATATAATGCAATATAACTTATTTACATATTATGTTTTTAAGTTTATTATTATACTAATGAGATGTTAAAAATTTCTAATCTTTCTCTTTTGCAACTCATTAGATTGAAACGTTCTTTTGTAACGTTAAAGTAATTGGTAACCATGATTCTATCTCCAACAAATGGTTTATAACCCTTTACTTTACATGAAGTGTAAATGGTATCGCACTTCAAATCGAGTGAATGTAATTTACTTATTCTACTACTTTGCTTAATTACCAAAATATTACTCGATTCAAAAGTTCATAAAAATGTTCCTGTTACAAAAGAACAATTCAATCGCTTATAAAAAAACAAAGAACTTCATTCTTGTCACTTACAAGGTAGAAGTTCTTTTTTGTTCTATTTTACTTTTTCTAATTTTGATTACACGGGAGAAACTTGAAACAAACAACATCCCTAATGCAAGCATACTTGCCTTGATTAGTGTATCAAGTCCGGTACTTAATGCTTCATCTAAACGATTATTAACGACATATAGCATCGTTTCGTACATTCCACCACCAGGAACCAGTGGAATCAATGAACTAATCACAAAAGTCGTTACTGTGGTTTTACGTACACGTGCCATAATTTCTGAATATGTTGCAAATCCTACAGCAGCAAGAAACATAGACGATGCTGAACTAAACTGACCAAATTTACATAGTTCATAAATTAACATACCAATAGCACCACCAATACCACCATATACTAGATTCTCTTTTTTTATATTAAACAACACCCCGAAGAAAAACGAAGAAAGCGCAGCACTAGCGATTTTTACAAGAGATAGAATCATAATACTCCACCTCCAATAAAATTCATCCAGAGGCTTAAAATGAGCCCTGCGCCCACAGCTAACCCGATAGCAATCAATACAGCTTCTATTGCTCTGGTTGCACCTGACATATAATCACCTGATATCCAATCTCTAACTGCGTTGGTGATAGCAACTCCTGGCACAAGTAACATAATTGCCCCACTAATTGTGATATCTCGATGATCAACAAAACCAATATAGGTAAGCAACAAAACCAATATAGTTAGAATTGCTGATAATACAATAATATTTACAATAGAGTTAAGTTTCAGCTTTTCCAACTCCATTCGAATTACTTGTACTACACCACCAACAAGACCTGCAGCGATTCCGTCAAATAGATTTCCTTCAAAAAGAAATGTAAAAAACATTGCAGCAAAACCAGCACTGATAATCTTCCATATATTTTTATATCCTTCAATCATCGACGCACTTCGTAAAGCACTAAGCGCTTGTACTTCATCAAGTTCTTTTATTACGCACTTTCTTGAAATATCGTTGACCAAATGGATACGTTCAAGATCCATAGCATTTTGTTTTATCCTAAGTACCTTTACATAGGTTTCTTCTTCGTATTCAAATGACACAAATAATCCCGTCGGAGTAGCAAACGCATTTGCGTCCTCCGCATTAAATGACTCACAAATACGAGTAACTGTTTCTTCTACTCGATATGTCTCAGCTCCATTTTCCAATAATATTTTTCCAGCTAGCGAACCAGCTTTCAACACGATTTCAGGTCTCATACAAACTCCTTAAAAATTAATATATTCTACACGTTGTAGTGACACATTATCATTATACACATTTTTATGAGCAATGCCTAAAAGAAAAAGCAGAAACACTTTATTCTTTGTGTTCCTGCTTCTTAATGACAGTACGTGCAACTTCAGTTGCAACACATCCTAATCCACTAGCAATAGAAATACCTCCAACTACTGGGTATTTCTTATGCAGTAATGCACCACCTACTACAAGTAGAGCACCTGCCCCAAGTAAACTCGCACGAACAAGTGTATCTTCACTTAATTCAATATTTGCCAACTTACTTTTTGTCTCTTTAGGATTCATATCTAATAATTCTAGATTGTCATAATTTGTTATTTGCTTTTGTTCTTCCATATACTCTACACCCCGTCTCTTTTCTATACTATACCATAGATTTAAGAGCATGTATAAAGTTGTAAACTATTCAAACCACTTTTCGATTAATTTATCTAATGTACCGTTTTCTTTCATTTCATTAATTGCATTATCAAATTTTTCTTTTAATGCAGAATCTTTAGCGAAAATCATTGCATTCCCTGTTAATTCATCTCCGCTTTCCATGTAGAAATAACGTAACCCATCATTTCCTTCCATCAATCCATCAGCAACTGCTTTTTCAACAACCATCGCATCAATTACACCTTTGTTCAACTCTTGAACTAAAGAAGCATAACTTTTTAATTTCTTAAATGATAGATCATACGAATCTTCCATACCTTCCATGATTAATTGTTGAACTGTCCCAATTTGAATTCCAATTGATTTTCCTTTAATATCTTCTTCTGTTTGAATTGAACTGTCTTCTTTTACTAGAACAACATTTTTCATATCATCAGATGTGTAATATAACTCGGAGAAATCTACTTTCTTTGCACGTTCAGCATTTGGTGTAATACCAGCAATTGCTACATCTCCTTTTCCTTGACGTACCATTTCTGGAATTGCATCGAAGTCAACATTTTTCCATTCAATATCGACTTTCATAATTTTTGCAGCTTCAGTCATCACATCAATATCGAATCCATAAAGATCTCCATTTTCATCAGTCATTTCATATGGCGGGTAACCTGCGTTTGTTAAGACTGTCAATTTGTCTTTGTCAGCTCCATCTTTTGTATCACCAGAACCACCACAACCACTTACAAGTAAACCAATAACTAAAAATAATCCTAATACCTTTTTCATCATCTTTCCTCCCAATTTAATTTAAATCATATTTGCTAAGAATTCCTGTGCTCTCTCTGTTTTTGGATGCTCAAAGAATTCCTTTGCTGGTGAATGTTCTACAATCTTTCCTTTATCCATGTAGATAACTTCATCAGCTACTTCTTTAGCAAAGTTCATTTCATGTGTAACGACAATCATCGTCATTCCTTTATGCGATAAACTTTGTAACACTTTTAATACTTCGCTTGTCATTTCTGGGTCAAGTGCACTTGTTGGTTCATCAAACAACAATACCTCTGGGTCCATTGCTAATGCACGAGCAATTGCACAACGTTGTTTTTCCCCACCACTCATTTGATGTGGATATGAATCGTAGCGATGTCCAAGTCCAACTTGTTGCAACAATTCTTTTCCTTTTTTTTCCGCATCTTCTTTGCTCATTTTCCTAACTTTTCGAAGTGCAAACGTAACGTTATCAAGGGCATTCATATGTTCAAATAAATTAAAGTTTTGAAACACCATTCCCATTTTCGTACGAACTTCTTCTAAATTTGTTTTTGGATCATTTACTTTGACTCCATCTAATTCAATACTTCCGGTTGTTGGCACTTCCAACATATTTAAACAACGAATAAATGTACTCTTACCTCCACCACTAGATCCAATAATCGCATAGGTTTTTCCATCTTCAAATGTGAAATTTACATCAAATAGAACTTTCACTTGTTCGTTGTATTCTTTATATAAATGCTCTACTTTAAGCATACGATAACTTCCTTTCTATAAATCGACCAATTTGTGACAGGATTACATTTAAAATATAATATGCAATGAATATCACTAATAATGGTTCAAATGTAGAATATGTTGATGCAGATACATTATTGTATCGATACATCATATCTGCAACTCCAATGACTGAAACAATTGAAGTTTCTTTTGTTAGTGTAATAAACTCATTCATAACTGCTGGTAAAACATTCCGTAATGCAAGTGGGAAAATAATATGTCTAGCAATATCACTTTTACTTACACCAAGCGCTCTAGCAGCTTCAATCTGTCCACGATCAATCCCTTCAACTCCAGCACGTAAGATTTCACTTAAGTATGCTCCTGAGTTAATAGAGAATACAATAATACAACTCAATACTTCAGGCGGATTAAATCCTGGGAATAATCCAGGCAATCCTAGGTAGAAAAAGATCAATTGTACATATACTGGAGTACCACGAATCAAATCGATATATCCATTTACAATTGTTTTGAGCACTTTATTTCTGCCTCTAAGAAATACTGCAAGAAGTCCAATCAAAAACCCAAAGACTGCCGACACAAATGAAATAAACAAAACCATCGGTAATCCACTAAGGATTAATGGACCATACTGTTCAATAATACTAATATCAAAATTCATAACGTTCCTCCAATAAAAATAAAAACGTCCTCATCTAAAGGACGTTAAAACGCGGTACCACCTTATTTCCAATATCGATTATATTGGCTCTCACTTATAACGCTAAGCTTGCGCATACCCCTCCATTACTATCGAAGTATGAGTTCATAGTCACGTTCTGAAATTCTCTCTTCTGATTTTTCACCAACCAATCAGTCTCTAAAAAGTTCGAATAACATACTACTCCTAATCATTACTTTTGTATAATATACAATCACTATTGAAATAATGCAAGTGTTTTTCATTGAAATTTACAACATCTTGAAACAAAATGACTTTACATATCCGCTACACAAAGTTACCCAAAACTAATTTTACAGGCATAACGTTTGTATAGTTATGATTTAGCGTGTTTAATATAAGTGAACAAGTTGCTTACATGCAACAGTAAGGAGGACTTAATATGTTTGAATTAAACGGAAAAGTAGCAGTTGTTACTGGAGCTAGTAGTGGCTTAGGTAAAGATGCTGCCCTAGCATATGCGAAAGCAGGTGCAAACTTAGTATTACTTGCGAGAAGAAAAGAAAAATTAGATGAAGTCGCTAAAGAAGCAAAAGCGCTCGGAGTGGATGCAGTCACATACCAAGTAGATGTTACTAATGAAGATATGGTAAAAGAAGCTATTGAACAGGCTGCAAAACATTACGGACACTTAGACATCCTATTAAATAATGCAGGAGTTGCAGTTCGTGGTGGAGTTGATTCTTTAAGCGTAGAAGATTGGGATAAAAGTATGGATGTAAACGTAAAAGGTATTTTCCTAGTTAGTAAATACGTTGTTAAAGAAATGATGAAGCAACAATATGGAAAAATCGTAAATATCGCATCAATCAATGCAGTGATTGCCGATAAATCCGATACATTTATTCGTCATGGATATAATGCAAGTAAGGCTGCAGTCCTTGGACTAACAAAAGGTATGGCTGCAAGTTATGGAAAATATAATATTACTGTAAATGCCATCGGTCCTGGTTTATTTGAAAGTGAAATGACCGAAAACACATTATTCAAATCAGATGAATTCTTAACAATGTATAATTCATTAAACCCAATGAATCGTCCTGGTAAACGTGGTGAGCTAAATGGAACTATCTTATATTTCTCTAGTGATGCCTCAAGTTATGTAACCGGACAATTTGTAATTGTTGATGGTGGAATGAACATCGTTTAACCCAAAAGAGCGTATCGCTCTTTTTTCAATCGTCTCAATTTCATAAATTAATCATAGTGTTATAATCACAATTGAAGGAGGTACTATTTATGAACCAAGTACAATTCGATCGTATGGAGCACGAAAAAGGCTTTATCGCTGCTCTTGACCAATCTGGAGGAAGTACTCCAAAAGCATTAAAAGCATACGGAATATCGCAAGATGCATTTCACAATGATGATGAAATGTTTGCCCTAGTACACGAAATGCGTACAAGAATTATTACATCACCATCATTTAATTCTAGCAAAATTCTTGGAGCCATCTTATTCGAAAACACGATGGACCGAAAAATTGATGATCGCTTTACAGCAGATTATCTTTGGGAAGTGAAAGGAATCATCCCTTTCTTAAAAGTTGACCAAGGATTACAAGAAGAAAAGAACGGCGTACAATTGATGAAACCAATTGTAGGAATCGATGACTTGTTGACGCGTGCAAAAGAACGTCATATCTTTGGTACAAAAATGCGTTCGGTTATTAAAGCGGCAAATAAAGAAGGTATTGAAGAAATTGTGAAACAACAATTTGAATACGGATTAAAAATCATCAGTTATGGTTTGGTTCCTATTTTAGAACCTGAAGTTGATATTCACATTCCTGACAAACAAGAAGCAGAAGCAATGCTCAAAGAATCAATCATGAAACACTTAGAAGCATTAGATCCAAAAGATAAAGTTATATTTAAACTATCGATTCCAACTGTTGATAATTTCTACGAAGACTTGATGCATGAACTTCACGTTGTACGTGTTGTTGCCTTGTCTGGTGGATATTCTCGCGAAGAAGCAAATGAACGTCTTGCTAGAAACCATGGACTAATCGCAAGTTTCTCAAGAGCATTAAGCGAAGGTCTAAATGCAAACCAAAGCAATCAAGAATTTGATAATATGCTTAAAAATGCAATTGACTCTATCTATCAAGCATCAATTACATAAATACTACAAAACGAGCAATGCTCGTTTTTTTAGTATTTCCTTGAAAACATGGTAGAATAGTACATGGACATGAAAGGAAGTGATTAGATGAATGAAGTAACTGAAAAAGCAAAATTCAGACCTTGGATTGAACGTCATCTTAATGATCAGGAGGAAAGTATTCGATTACAGAAAGAATATGATATACCTGAAGAATTTTTAACTTATTCTATGGATAAGGACGAAAGTGCACGTATTGACTACGATGAGGATACGAATACACTTCTTATCATCTTTGACGTACCCTTTCGTGATGAACAAAAAACATCAATTTATTCTTCCGGACCAATGAGCTTTATTATAAAAAGCAGTGTTATTGTAACTAGTTTTTCAAATGAACATATGCGCAATGCATTTAGTGATCGTTTTCGTAATACCTTAGACCCTCAACTAAAAACGCGTTTTGTCTTGTTATGGTTACTGGAAATTACATCACAATACCTAAATGACTTACGTGTTTTAAATAAAATGCGTGTAAAAATTGAGCAATCTTTAGGTACTACGCCAAAGAATAAAGATTTGATGGAATTGATGCGTATTGAACGTAGTTTGATTTTCTTTATTATGTCATTAAAATCAAATTTTATTGTTATTAGTAAAATTCAAAGCGGACGATACTTAACGTTATATGAAGAAGATGATGAAATCTTAGATGACTTAACAGTTGAAATTGAGCAAGGAATCGATATGGCAACAATTTCTAACCGTATTTTGAATGAGATGACTGACTCATATTCTGCAATCATCTCCAACTCGATGAACTCAGTAATGAAGTTCTTGACAATTTATTCTTTGATTCTTACGATACCAACAATCATCTTTAGTTTCTATGGTATGAATGTTCCCCTACCATTTGATGACAACGGAGAACTCAGTTGGGTAATAATAACCGTATTAGCATTTCTATTATCAGGAATTGCTGCATATATGTTTAATCGTATTGACCGCTTTAAATAGCAAACAAGCCAAGCAATGTATAACAAATACAAATGCGTTGGCTTGTTTTTTATTTGAATAATATGGTTGCAGCAACTGCTTTCTTCCATTTTCGATATAACTGATTGCGATTTATTTCAGACATCTTTCCACGATAGCTTTTCTTTACTTGTCGATATTGTAAAATTTCTTGTTGATTCTTCCAAAAACCAGTAGCAAGTCCTGCTAAATATGCAACACCTAATGCTGTAGTTTCTCCAATATGAGCAACATCGATATCTGTATTTGTGATATCCGCTTGAAATTGCATGAGCAATTCGTTTTCACTTGCTCCCCCATCGACACGAAGTCTATGTATTTCCTGCTTACTTTCTTCAGCAATTACCTCTAACACATCTCGTGTTTGATAAGCAATACTATCCAGTGTAGCACGTGCTATTTCAGCTTTTCCTGCTCCACGAGTTAAGCCAAAGATTGTACCTTTTGCTTCATTATCCCAGTATGGTGAACCAAGTCCCACAAATGCTGGTACAAAAAATACTCCATGATCTTCTTTTGCCTGCTTAGCAAGACTTTCACTTTCTACTGATGTAGTTATAATCTGCAGTGAATCGCGTAACCACTGTACTGCACTTCCACCAACAAAGATACTCCCTTCAATTGCATAGTCTACTACACCATCTATTGACCATGCAATTGTTGTAAGTAGTCCATTTTGCGACAAATATGGTTTATCTTTAATATTCATAAGTAAGAAACATCCTGTTCCATATGTATTTTTAACAATTCCCGGTTCGAAACAACCATGTCCAAACATACTTGCCTGTTGATCACCAGCTATGGCACAAATTGGTATCTCATAGTGAAAGAAGACGTTTGGATTTGTTTTGGCAAACAAATAACTACTATCACATACTTCAGGTAATAATTGCATATCAATACCAAAGGTTTCACAAAGCTGTTTGTCCCAACACAAATCAAAGATATTATATAGCATCGTCCGTGATGCATTGGATACATCTGTTTTATGTTCACCTGTAAGTTTCCACAAAATCCATGAATCAATTGTACCAAATCGTAAGTTACTTATTTCTAGTTTTTTTGAAGACTTTTTTACGTGATCTAAAATCCACCGTATTTTACTAGCACTAAAATACGGATTAATTGGTAATCCAGTTTTTGATTTTACGAGTTCTTCATATCCATTTTTCTTCCAAGTTTCACAGATATCGTTTGTTTGCATTGATTGCCACACAATTGCACGATAAATTGGCAGTCCAGTTGTTACATCCCATATGAGTGTTGTTTCTCTTTGGTTGGTAATCCCAATACTTTCAATATCAGCTAAGTCAATATGTTGATTCACCATCAAATTAGCAATTACCGTTTGTAAAGTTTGCCAAATTTCTTTTCCATCCTGTTCCACCCATCCATTATACGGAAAGAACTGTGTAAACTCCTTTTGTTCTTTTGCAATGATGTTGCTCGACTTATCGAATACAATTGCACGAATACTCGTTGTCCCTAAATCCAGGGCTAATATATATTTTTTCATAGTTTTATTTTACCATAATAAGTAGACAAAGAAACATGAATGAGTATAATGAAACCATGAGAAAAAGTTGGCTTAATTCAACCGATGCGCACCTAACTTAGATTGTTACATGTATGATGATACATTGAAATGTAAGATTACCATATAAAAATAAGGAAGGTA
>NZ_SODD01000027.1 GCF_004365815.1 Breznakia blatticola | reverse complement strand
ATGATTAAGAAAATGAGCAATATATGGAATAAACCAAGAAAAAAAGGAGCTGTGCTCTAGATTTGGCTAAATATGCCTATCTGTCACAGCTCCTTTTCATTTGTAAAAACAAAGAAAAATCAGCAGGTTGGCCTAGTTTTGAATCACTTTATATACGTAATGAAAAACTTTTCTTTATTTTCATTGAGTTGATGCGTTTTCATCTTGGAAGTTTGCTATAATGTTAAGGAAAGTTAATGAGGTTATATGAATGGAGCAAATAGCATTTAATTCGGAAAAGTATTTAGAGTTACAAAGTGAGAATATCTTAAAGCGGATTGCCAGCTTTGATAATCGCTTGTATTTGGAGTTTGGAGGGAAATTATTTGATGATTATCATGCATCAAGAGTTCTTCCAGGATTCTTACCAGATATTAAAGTACAAATGCTTTCGAAGATTCAAGATAAAGTAGAAATCGTGATTGTAATCAATGCCAACGACATTGAAGGAAGTAAAGTTCGTGGTGACTTAGGAATTACCTATGACCAAGAAGTATTGCGACTAATCGATGCGTTTAGAAGTGTTGATCTATATGTAGGAAGTGTTGTAATTACGCAGTTTATGGCACAACCAACAGCAGTTCAATTCCGTGAACGTTTAGAAAGTATGGATGTAAAAGTGTACGTCCACTATTCAATTGAAGGATATCCAAGCAATGTGGATGTTATTTTAAGTGACGACGGGTTTGGACGTAATGAATACATTGAAACAACTAGAGAGTTGATTGTCGTAACTGCACCTGGTCCAGGAAGTGGAAAGATGGCAACATGTATGTCACAAATGTATCATGATCATAAACGCGGGGTACGTTCTGGTTATGCAAAATATGAAACATTCCCAATTTGGAACATTCCATTAAAGCATCCAGTTAACTTAGCATATGAAGCAGCTACTGCAGAACTTGATGATGTAAATATGATTGACCCATTCCATTTAGAAGCATATGGAGAAGCGGTTGTTTCCTATAACCGTGATGTAGAAGTATTCCCAGTGTTGCGTCGTATGTTTGAAAACATCAATGGTGTATCGCCATATAAAAGCCCAACGGATATGGGTGTAAATATGGCAGGGTATGCAATTGAAAATGATGATGCTGCACAAGATGCAGCCAATAAAGAAATCTTACGTCGTTACTATCAATCACTAGTAAATGAACGTTTGGGAACAGGTTCAAAAGAAGCCATTCAAAAAATTGAAATGTTGATGAACCAAGCAAATCTTAAACCAAGTAACCGTAAGGTGGTTGGAGCAAGTGAAGCAAAATCAATCGAGACAGATGAACCAGCAGTCGCAATTGAACTACCTGATGGTCGTTTAATCACAGGGAAAACATCGACTCTACTACGTGCAAGTTCAGCAGCTTTATTAAATGCCGCAAAAGCACTTGGTGGAATTGATGATCGTTTACCATTGATCTCGCCATCGGTTATTGAGCCAGTCCAAAAACTAAAAACGGATATACTTGGAAATAATAATCCACGTATTCATGCAGGTGAAATGCTTGTCATGCTTGCAGTAAGTGCAACAACAAACCCAGTTGCAGAGCTTGCCATGCAACAATTAAAGAAACTTCAAGGATGTGAAGTACACTCTACGGTAATCTTAAGAAAAGATGATGAAAATGTCTTTAACCGTTTAAAAATGAATTACACATGTTCACCGAAATTTAGAACGCAAAAGTTATATCACAAGAAATAGTTGTGATAGTAAAGTATGAAAGATATAAAAATAGCTGCATTTGATGTTGATGGAACCTTGTTTAACCATATAACACATCGAATTGAAGAAGATGATTTGAACTGTCTAAATAAGTTACGTGAACAGGGAATTAAACTTGCAATTGCAAGTGGACGTCCACCATATTTCGTAAAAGAAAAACTATCACAGTATTTCACATTTGATTATTATATTTGTTTGAACGGAACCTATATCATGGATCATGCATTTCATGAATTGTATAGTGAACCATTATCGAAACAGGATACAGAAAATCTTGTCCAAGATTTCACGCACTTCAAACAATATTTACAATTTCAATTTCCTGAAAAAGGATATTTATATGCAGGAAAACTTCCTTTGCAAAATCGTTTGATGATCTTGCTAGGTCGTTGGGGTAATTTTGAAGATCATCGAAAAAAGAAAACACGACATAAGCAAAGTTTACCTTTAGCTGCAGTGAGTCGTGTTGAACCGAGCATCTTTAAACAAATCAAACCGAAGTATCCACACTTACAATTTGATAAGTTCTTTGGAAATGGATTTGATATTCACCCAAAGAAGACAAGTAAAGCAAACGCCATCGCACATATTTGTGAGCATATTGGATGCACGATGGAACAAGCGATAGCCTTTGGTGATAACTATAATGATTTAAGTATGATTGAAACATGTGGGATTGGTGTTGCAATGGGCAATGCTGTCGATGAAGTAAAAGCAAAAGCAGACTTTGTGACAAAACCATGTGGTAAAAATGGAATCTATGAAGCCTGTAAACATTTTGAAATCTTAAAATAGGAGAAACTTATGAAACTAGTTGAGCAGACATTTAGTATTGGTTTAGACGTTGTACATAAGATTAAGGATACACAAGCAAAGGCAATCGAAGAAGCTGGAATTGCTATTGCTAATGCGCATAGTGCAGGACATCGCTTTTTAGTGACGGGAAGTGGACATTCACATTCTGTAGCTGAAGAGTTTTATGGGCGTGCAGGAGGGCTTGCTTTTGTGGTGCCAATGATGCCTACAGAATTAACACTAAATGAGCACCCAACAAAGAGTTCCCTAATTGAAAATCTTGATGGATATGGGGATCTACTTGTCGATTTATTTGATATTCAAGAAGGTGATGTTGTTTTAATTGCAAGTAACTCTGGAAGAAATCCATATCCAGTAGAAGTTGCAGTTGAAGCAAAAAGACGTAAAGCAACCGTCATTGCAATTACTAACGTACACCATTCAATGGAAACAAAGCCACGTAATAAACACAACAAGCGTTTACTAGAAGTTGCAGATATTGTTATTGATAACTGCGGACAAAAAGGGGATGCAGCGAGTTATTTTGAAGGAATCGATATTCCAATGTATCCAACATCATCGATTGCCAATGCATTTATTTGTGGTGCAATCAGTGTAGTTTGCGCAAGTACGCTAGCTCAAAATGGACAAGAAGTTGAAGTGTTCGTGAGTGCAAATGTTGATGGAGGATTTGAAAAAAATGATGCCTTCATGAAAAAATACGCACGTTTATATACCAAGTAAAGAAGACGGAAGCAATTCTGTCTTTTGCATTTTGTATGCAAAATAAAGTGAGGAACCATGAAAGATATAATTTTTGAAGTATGTGCAGGAAGTTATGAAGATTGTTTGGCTGCACAAGCAGGTGGGGCAAACCGTATTGAGTTAAATAGTGCATTATATTTAGGTGGACTAACGCCAAGTATGGGAACAGTGAAATTAGTAAAACAACATATTTCATTGCCAATTGCAGCTATGGTGCGTCCTAGAGCTGGTGGATTTCATTATACAAATGAAGAATATGAAGTGATGAAACAAGATGCACAGTTGTTATTACAAGAAGGTGTAGAAGCAATTGTGTTTGGATTTCTAAATGAAGATTTTACAATTGATGCTGCACGCACAAAAGAATTTTGTGATTTGATTCATAAGTATGGTGGACAAGCTGTTGTACATCGTGCATTTGATGTCATACAAGATATTGATGAAGCAATGCGTACACTTATAAATTGTAAGGTGGATCGTGTACTAACAAGTGGACAAGGTGAAACTGCTATTACCGGAATTGAGACACTAGCCTACCTACAAAATACATATGGCAAGCAAATCGAAATCTTAGGTGGTGTAGGTTTGCGTGCAGATAATGTAAAGCAAGTACTTGAAAAGACGCAGTTGCAGCAAGTACATGCATCATGTAAAACATGGAAAAGAGATCTTACAGCAAAAGCAAAACAGGTATCGTATGGATATGCGAAGAATCACGAACTTGATTATGAATGTGTAGACAAACAAGCAGTTATCGACTTTGTTGATGCATTACATACATAATGGACTTCTGAGATGAAGTCTTTTTATTTAGATTTCATTGAGTCCTATTATGTGCATAAAGATGTGCAATTTTTGTTTCCAAAAGCATTTGTTGTAAAAAACGTAACGTTTTATAATGCATGTAGAGGGAATTGTATATGAAAACATTATATGTAGTTCGACATGGACAAACGTACTTCAATGTACAGCACCGGATTCAAGGGTGGTGTGATTCACCACTAACAGATAAATGGATTAAACAAGCCAAACAGGCACATGAAATACTTAAAGATGTAAACTTTGATACACTTGTTTGTTCCACGAGTGAAAGATGTTGTGACACAATGGAGTATATTGCACCAAATCAACCATATCAACGAAGTAAAGATTTACGTGAACGTTGGTATGGAGAAGTAGAAGGTGAAGTCTATATAGGAGCAGGTCAGCAAGATATTTATGGGGATACATTAACGAGTAAAGTTGGTGGAGAAAGCGCACAGGATGTAAAAACTAGAGTGAGCTATTATTTGCAACAAGTTTGCCATGATAGGGATAGTCAAGTCATACTTGCTGTAAGTTCAGGTGTGAGTATTGCTTATTTCTTAGAGACTTGTCATATGGATCCTAGTCTTGAAGCGATTAAGGAAACTGGTGTTGGCAATTGCTGTATCTTAAAATTAACATGGGGTCATGACATGTTTACTTTAGTCGAAATTATGAATCAAAATTTGTGATAATTTATTAGAAATACCATTCTTTATGGAAAAGTTTGGTATTTTTTTATGGATTTTACGTCACAAGGTTGCGCAACTTTAGCGCCCATCACTGTATTGCACATTGTGTTGTGCATTAATTGTCCCGAAATTGCTTTGCCTGAAAATGTTTCTACTCATATAATGTGATTAAGCAAGTTGCCATGGATCGGCGCGCAGATGCAAGCAATTGCGAAAGGAGAGTAAATGGACAGTTCAATGATTATCAAAGACCTGATTCAACTAGATATGCAGGTAGAAAATCAAAATGATTTCTTTGCGAAAATGAGTGAAATACTTTTTGCCAAAGGATTTGTGAAGGAAACATATTATCAAGCATTGGTAACAAGGGAAGAAGCATACCCAACAGGCTTACCAACGCAACCATATCCAATTGCGATACCGCATGCGGATGCAGTACATATTATCACCCCATTTGTTGCAGCAGTTCGACTAGCAAAACCAATTGCTTGGTGTGAAATGGCAACCAGTGATGTATGGCATGACGTTCAACTAATCTTTGTTCTTGGATTCATAAAAGGTGATGGACATGTGGAAATGTTGCAACTCCTAGTTGATAATCTGCAGGATCAAGATTTGATGGATCGTTTACTCAATGCAAAAACAGTAGATGAATATTATCAAGAAATAATCAATATAAAAGGATTCGATTAGGAGGGACTATGAAAAAAATAATCGTGGCTTGTGGTAGTGGAGTAGCAACTTCACAAACCGTAGCAAGTAAAGTAAATCGTTTACTAAAAGAAAATAAAGTTGACGCAAAAGTAGAAGCGGTAGACTTAAAATCTGTGGATCGTCATTTGACGGATGCGGTTGCATACATTGCAATTACGAAAACAAATAAGGAATATCCAATTCCAGTAATCAATGGAATTGCATTTCTTACAGGAATGAAACAAAAAGAGGAATTACAAAGACTAATTGATGCCGTGAATAATGGCTAATAAGAAAACAAAAGAGGAGAGTTTAAATTTATGGATATTTTACAAAATGTAGTTAACTGGCTACTTAGTTTAGGGGCAGCAGTATTCGTACCAATTATCATCATTTTTGCAGGATTGCTTGTTCGTATGAAAGTGAAAGATGCAATCTCTGCAGGTATTACATTAGGGGTTGCATTTACCGGAATGTCAATGCTTATTAGTTTTATGACTGGGGCAATTTCACCAGCAGCAGAAGCAATGTTAGAATCAACAGGTATTTCATTACCAATTGTTGATGGTGGATGGACAACATTATCGACAATCTCATGGTCATGGCCATATGCATTCTTAATGTTCCCATTACTTATCGTTGTGAACATTATTATGATCGTGTTAAAGAAAACAGAAACATTCAATGCAGATTTATGGAATGTATGGGGGAAAATCTTTACTGCAGTTTGTGTTGTTGCCATTACAGATAGTGTACCTTTAGCATTTGTAGTTGCTACAATTCAAATTATCTTTGAACTTAAAACAGCAGATGTACACTCACACCGTATTGAAGAATTATCAGGAATTCCTGGAGTTACTTGTACACACAAAATGGTATTCTTTGGAGCAATTTTATACCCATTCGATTTATTATTACGTAAAATTCCTGCATTCAACAAAGACTTTGATGCGGAAGCATTAAAAGAAAAAGTTGGTATCTTTGCAGAAAACCACGTACTTGGATTTATCTTAGGATGTGTATTTGGAATCATGGCAAAATGGAGTCCAGCTGAAATCTTAACGTTAGGAGTTCAAGCTGCAACTGCATTAACATTATTCCCAGTGATTTCAAAATACTTTATGCAAGCATTATCACCAATTTCTGAAGCGGTTAGTGACTTTATGAACAAACGTTTCGAAGGAAGAAGTTTAATTGTTGGTCTTGACTGGCCATTCCTAGGTGGATCAAATGAAATTTGGTTAGCAGTTATTTGGTCAGTGCCAGTAACCTTATTAATGTCTATGATTTTACCAGGAAACGAAATCTTACCATTTGCTGGAATTATCAATATTGCATTAGCAGTACCTGCATACTTAGTAACAAAAGGAAACTTACCAAGAATGTTAATTCTTTGTACAATCGGAGTTCCATGCTTCTTATGGATTGGTACAGCATTTGCACCATTTATTACAGACTTAGCAAACGCAACAGGTGCTGTTGATTTAGCAGCAGGACAAATGATTTCAAACTCATCAATTGATGGTCCAGTATTTACATACGGAATTTCACAAGTATTTGATGTAGTAAATGGAAACTTTATCCCAGTGGTTGTACTTGTAGCTTGGTTAGCAGGATACACAATGTACTACCGTGAATTACGTAGAGAAGCAAAAAACGCAAAAGAAGTAGCAGCAGCAGAAAGAGCGTAATATGAAGTTTACGAATCAAGAAGGAATTGAAATAGTTGAAACCATCATTGCATGTATTCAAAAAAATCGTGATTACTTAAGCGAAATCGACGGTGCAATTGGTGATGGTGATCATGGAATTAACATGAATAAAGGCTTTACACTAGCAAAAGAAGCATTAACTGGTAAAGAAAATATGAGTACAGGTTTTCAAATCATTAGTAAAATGCTTATGAGTAAAATTGGAGGAAGTATGGGTCCATTATACGGAAATTTCTTTCGTGGCCTATATGTTGCTAGTAAACAACATGAAGAAATCGATGGTCAAATCATTGGTGAAATGCTAGATAAAGCATATGACAATATTAAAAAGATATCACCAGCAAAAGTGAATGATAAAACATTAGTTGATGTATTAGATCCTGCAATTTACGCATATCATAAAGAATTTGATGCATCACAAGATGTAAATAAAGCGTTAACTGAAATGGTTGGGGCATCACAAGCAGGGCTTGAAGCAACAAAACATATGGTGGCAAAACTTGGACGCGCATCAAGACTTGGAGAACGTTCAAAAGGTCATCAAGATGCTGGAGCAACAAGTGCACAACTCATTCTTGAGTCGTTTGCTGATGGCTGCAAGAAGTTATTAAGATAGGTGGGTTATAGTATGCAAAGATTTGTGAATCATGCCGATTTCATCGTTGAAGATATGATGAAAGGTATTGAAAAAGCTCGTCCAGAGTTAGAAATATTAAGTGAAAATGATCATGTTATGAAGTTAAAAGCAGCACCAATTGCTAGCAAGGTCGGACTTGTTAGTGGTGGTGGAAGTGGACATGAGCCAGCATTTCTTGGCTATGTAGGACACCAAATGCTTGATGCAGTAGCGGTTGGAGAAGTATTTTCTTCTCCACCAGCACAAGCGTTCTATGATGCATTTATGAGTGTTGATAGTGGAAATGGGGTTGCTTGTTTATTTGGTAACTACGCTGGAGATAACATGAATGTAAAAATGGCAGTCGACATGTGTCTAGATGAAGGAGTAGAAGTAAAATACGTTGTTGCAACAGACGATGTATCATCTTCACCAAAAGAGACAAAAGAAAAACGTCACGGTATAGCTGGTGGTGTATTCATGTGGAAAGTTGCAGGGGCAAAGGCAAGTCAAGGAGCTACTCTTGATGAAGTCATTCGCGTCGCACAAAAAACAGTGAATCAAACACGCAGTATTTGTGTGGGATTATCTTCATGTACCATTCCTGCAGTAGGAAAACCAAACTTCCATATTGATGAAGGAAAAATGGAATTTGGAATTGGACACCATGGAGAACCAGGCATGCATGTGGAAGATTTAAAAAGTGCAAAAGATATTGCAAAAGATATGGTAAAAGCTGTAGTTGATGATTTGGAAGTGAAAGCAGATGAAACACTTTCTGTGATTGTCTCTGGTTTAGGAGCAACACCAATTATGGAACTTTACGTATTGTATAATGATATTGAAAGTGAACTTCAAGCAAGAAATATCAATATTGATAAAGTGTTGGTTGGTAATTATGTAACCTCACTAGATATGAATGGAGCTGCATTAACCATCATGCGTATGGATGATGAACTCCATGAATTACTTGAAGTTGAAGCAGATAGTATGGGTTTACGCGTATAAATAGAAACAGGGGGTAAGGATGGCATATTTGGATGAAAGAAGTCGTAATGTCTTATTACAAATCGTAGATAATCCAACAATTACTGGAAAGCAATTACAAGACATGCTTGATTTATCAAGAAAGCAACTGAGTTATTCGCTTGAGAAAGTAAATGATTATCTTATGGATAATGGATTTGAATGTATTGAACGTTTAAAAACAGGAAAGTTTCAAATTCCAGCACCAGTTATTGATGAATATAAGACCGAAAACTTCAACCTAGAAGAAGCTGATTATACATATTCAGATAAAGAAAGACAGTATTTAATTGTGCTTCTTTTACTATGCCGCCAAGAAGAATTATCCACTGCTGATTTTACATACGAACTCAATATTAGTAAGAATACATTCTTACTGGATCTAAAAAAGCTGCAACAAACCTTATGTCGAAATTACAAAGTAGATGTGCATTATTCAAGAAAAGATGGATATCGAATGACAGGAAGCGAGTTTGCGAAACGTGAAAGTTTAATCACGGCGATTCGCAAAGTATTACTAATGCCAAATGGAGCTTGTGTCATAAAGAAAATCTGTAATATTGAAGAAGCAGAATTTGCATCTGTGTATGAATCGATTATGTTGATCGAGGATAAGCTAAATATCAAATTCACAGATGAGCGCTTGGAAGAATTACCATTTATTCTATACTTGATTTTACGTCGCATCAAACAAGGTAAATTATTGGATGCAATTGCTGAATCATTTCAACATATTGTTGGAACTAGTGAATATACAGCAACCAATATTCTTGTGCAAAAATATGCCGTAGAAAATCAGTTAGAACGGATGTTTATTGCAGCACAAATTCAAAGTTCAAATGTGAGTTCAATGCGTACGGATGATGTGGAAGTTGAAAAGCAAATTACTGATGCAGCATTTGATATGATTGAACGCTTTGAAGAGATTTCCTTGGTCCAAATTCAAGGAAAATCCGCACTACTAGAAGCATTAGTGCAACACTGTAAGCCTGCATATTATCGAATGAAGTATCAATTTCATATCGAAAATAGTGCAATTGATATGGTCTTACCACAACATGCCCAACTGCATGAAATGGTACGACGAGCAAGTCAACCGTTTGCAGCATTTGTAGGAAGTGAAATCGTTGATGATGAACTTGTGTATTTAACTGTGCTTTTTGGAGCGTGGCTAAAAAAAGAAGGAAATCTTGAGATCATTGAGGAAAAGAAAAAAGCGATTGTAATTTGTTCAAACGGTGTGACAGTATCCAACTATTTATATGTCACACTATCTGAATTATTACCAGAGATCGAATTCAAGGATTGTTTATCGATTCGTGCATTTGAAGAATATGACAAACCATACGATTTGATTTTTACAACGGTACGTTTGGATAGTGAAAAACCACAATATTTAGTAAAGCCATTTCTAAATGATTATGCAAAACAACGTTTTAGAGAAAAGGTGATGGGAAGCTTAAGTGGAATTAAACCACATCGCATCAACTTATCTGAGATTATGGATATTGTTAGAAAACATGCTCAAGTCGATGATAATGAACAGATGATGAAAGACTTACAACAGTACTTATTTCAAGATCCTTCTTTACCTACACAAAAAGTTGTACATCAAGAAGGAATAGAGTTGTCGCTTGCAGATATTCTAACAACGAAAACCGTTCAAGTAGAACATGAGGAACTTTCATGGCAACAAGCCATTGAAAAGGCAGCTAAACCCTTACTCGATCAAGGAGATATTGAATCTCGTTATGTAAAGAAAATGATTGATTCGATAGAACAAGATAAACCATATATTGCGATTGCTGATGGTGTCATCGTGGCACATGCAGGAATTGATGATGGGGTAAATGAAGTTGCAATGGGACTTTTACGATTACCAAAACGTATTCCGATCTTTGATTATTTAGAAGCGGATATGATTGTAGTACTAGCAACACCAGATCGTACCAAACACTTAAACCCATTATTTCAGTTTATTGAAATAACAGAGAATGAAACGAAAATGAAAGCATTGCGTCGAGCAAGTGATGTTGACCAAATGCTTAACATATTAATAAAATAGGAGGAACTATGTTAGAAGCTTTAAAGAAAGATGTGTGTGAAATCGCAAAACGCGCACAAAAAGATGGCTTATGTAAACATAAATCAGGAAACTTTTCCGCTCGTGATAAAGAAACTGGTTATGTTGTAATTACACCGACAAGTGTTGACCGTGAATTGTTGACACCTAGAGATATGATTGTAATGGATATGAATGCAGTGGTAATTGAAAACTTATCTGGATTACGTCCAACAAGTGAATCACTTATGCATTTAAAAATATATGAAACAAGAGAAGATGTAGTAGCAATTGCGCATACACACTCTATGTATGCAACAACGTTTGCAGTATTAAATAAACCATTACCAGCAATTGTTTATGAAGTTGCAACTATGGGGTTATCAAAAGGTCGTGTACCAGTTGCTGCATATGGTCGTCCTGGAACTCCAGAACTAGCAGAAACAGCCGTCGAGCCAGTAAAAGAAGCGGATTGTTTCTTAATGAAAGGTCATGGAGCAGTTGCATGTGATGCAAATGATATTTATGAAGCGTATTTAAAAGCAGCGTATATTGAAGAACTTGCACAACTTTACTACAATACATTAACTGCATTAAATGGTAAAGAACCTGAATTCTTCCCAGCAGAAGAATTACAAAGTTGGGCGTATCCAAAAGAAATTACACTAAAGTAGGTTCTATATGAAAAAGATTATAAACAATCCAGAAAACTATCTAAAAGAAATGTTAGAAGGGATTTATATTGCACATCAAGATCAAGTAACTTGTGTAAATGATGATCTTCAGTGTTATGTCACAAAAAATAAAACACCAGGAAAAGTAGGGATTTCTACTGGTGGTGGATCTGGACACTTACCATTATTTCTAGGTTATGTTGGTGATGGGATGCTTGATGGTTGTGCAGTAGGTGATGTATTTCAATCTCCTTCAGCAGAACAGATGTTTGAAATTACCAAAGACATTGATCAAGGTGCAGGAGTTCTTTACATTTATGGAAACTATAATGGGGATATCTTTAACTTTGATATGGCTACAGAAATGGCCGACTTTGAAGAAAATATTCAAGTGACAACTGTGCTTGGAGCCGATGATGTAGCTAGTGCTGGACCAAGTGCACCAGGAGAAAAAAGCACACGTAGAGGTGTGGCTGGAATTTTCTTTGTCTATAAATGTGCAGGAGCAGCGGCAGCAAAAATGTACGATTTAGAAACCGTTACCCGAATTGCCCAAAAAGCAGCAGATAATGTACGCACGATGGGTGTTGCCTTAAGTGCATGTGTAGTTCCAAGAGTTGGAAAAGCGGGATTCTCCATTGAAGAAAATGAAATGGAAATCGGTATGGGAATACATGGTGAAACAGGAATTCGCCGTGGTCAGTTAGAAAGTGCAGATCAAATCACAGAAGAAATGATGCAACAAATTCTTGCGGATTTACCATATGTTGAAGGTGATGAAGTTGCTGTTCTTGTTAATGGATTAGGTGCAACTCCACTAGATGAACAATACATCGTTACAAGAAAAATTGATGCGATTTTAAAAGAAAAAGGCATTAAAGCGTATCGTTATTATGTAGGTGAATATGCAACAGCACTTGAAATGTCAGGTGTTTCGATTTCACTACTCAAAGTTGATGAAGAACTTAAACCATTGATTGACTATCCAGTCAACACGCCATTCTTCAAACAAATGTAGGAGGCAATATGTTACAAGACATGAAACGATATCTTGAAGTTGTTGCTAACATCATGCAAGAAAATAAAGATACACTTATCGAAATGGATCAAATTGTTGGTGATGGAGATTTAGGACTTACTATGTCAGATGGATTTCGTGCTGCATATCTTGCAGTCAAAGATACTGATGAACAAGATCTAGGAAAACTTGTATATGCTGGTGGAAAAGCCATGGCAAGTGCAGTGCCATCAACGATGGGAACGCTTATGGCTTCTGGTTTGATGCAAGCAGGAAAAGATTTACGAAATCAAAATGAACTTACAAATGAAAACTGGGTGCAGTTCTTTGACAGTTTTGAAGCAGGTGTTATCAATCGAGGTAAGGCAAACGTTGGTGAAAAAACATTTATTGATGGAATTGATCCAGCAGTTCAAGTATTAAAAGAAAACATAGAACTTCCATTAGCGCAATTAGCAAGTAAAGCAAGTAAAGCAGCTAGACAAGGATATGAACAAACTGCGACAATGATTGCCAAACATGGACGTGCAGCAACAAGAGGAGAAGCTTCTAGAGATTTACTAGATCCAGGAGCATATGTAGCTGTATTATTATTTGAAGCATTTGAAATCAGTGTAAAAGGGTAGGTCAACCTACCTTTTTTCTAAAGGAGGATTATGAAAGTATTAGCAAGTGATGTGGATGGAACACTAACAAATTCGAAAGGTGAAATAAAGAAAAAAACAGTAGATGCAATTACAAATTGGATAGATGCAGGAAATATCTTCATCTTTGTGACTGGACGAGATATTTTGACGTTGAAAAAAGATATAGACAAATACAAAATCCCATTTCATTTTGCAGTATGTAATAATGGTTCAGTTGTGTATAACAGTGCGTATAAGCCTATCTATGAAGCAAAGTTTCCAGGAAGTTTGGCAAAGAAAATCATATGTGATCCAATCGTGCGAAGTAGTGTATATTATATTTTATCTGCTGGATTTGAGCGTATGGTAGTTGAAAGTGATAATGAAGCTGCAAGCACTTATAATTATTACACGAAAGAAATTGAACTCGATGAAATTGAAAAATATGATTATTATGGAATAGATATGCGCTTTGATACATATGATAAAGTGAAAACAGCCACGAAATTATTACGAGAGGCGTATGGTAGTGAAGTATCTTTTCATCCAAATATTGAAACAATCGATGTAAATGGATTACACGATAACAAGGCAACATCATTACAATGGTTGTTGGATCATCATTTACCTAAGAGTGATAAAGTTCTTGTTGTTGGAGATGGCGGAAACGATAAACAAATGATTGAAATCTTTCACGGATATGCGATGAATATTGGAAACGAAGAAGTGAAGTCAATAGCTAGTGCAATAGTTGATGATGTCTCAGACATTATTAATGAACATTTGGATAAACGACAAAAACCTATTTTGAATATGCATTGGAAGATCTTGTTATATCTTATTGGACTAGGTATTTCATTATACTGTTTTCCACTTTATGTAAGCTATTTTTATATTTCTCTATTCTTTTTTAAACAAAGTTATAATCGGTATCGTGATCGATACAAAGATCCACTATATAAAAACAAGGTAATTCAAAATATTACACTAGGTTTGTTGTGGATTGTATTGATTGTCATTCAATGTATATAAAAGAAAATCTATGCCAAGAGATGGTGTAGATTTTTTATATTAAGGATTATATTGTGAGGAGATAAAATAATCGGTATAGTAAAGATAAGAGATCATCCGTAAGAAATAGTTTTACGGTTAAACATCATAATTTAGTAGTCTTTTAGCCAGAAAACTCAATACCAGTTAAACTTAAGTAAAAAAACGTGTGATATATTTTTACATTTTCTTATGTTTGTAAAATCAAAAGTTCTTTTTTCGTAGATTACATGTAAAAAAAGCGAAAGATAAGACTCTATTCTTGCGTTATGATATGTATGCGCTTACACAAAAGGAGGTCTTGATTCAACATAAGTATCAGTGTGTTAGAAAACAAATTAGACAAACTTGATTTCACAAAGAGGAGAGATAATATGAGTGTAAAAGAAAATGTAAAAACAATAATCGATTTAGTTGGTGGTATTGATAATGTGCAATCATTTAGTCATTGCTTTACGCGACTACGATTTATTTTAGTTGATCGTAAGAAAGTGAATGATGAAGAACTTGCAAAAGCTGATGGTGTAATGGGAATCATCGATGCTGGTGGACAATTGCAAGTAGTGATTGGTAATGCAGTATCTAGTTACTATGAAGAAGCAGCTAAAATATATCCAGCAAAAGCTGGAGGTGAAGTAGAAGTATCTTCAGAGACAGATAAAAATGCTTCATTGCTTGATAAAATTACGGATATTGCTTCGGCAATCTTTGTACCTATCGTTGGTGTGTTAGCAGCAAGTGGTACACTACAAGGGTTCTTATCATTATTTGTAATGTTGAAATGGTTAGATCCAACGAGTGGATCATATCTAGTGCTATATGCAATTAGTAATGCAATCTTCTATTACTTCCCGATCTTCTTAGCATATACATCAGCTAAGAAATTCGGTGGAAAACCATTCTATGCAATGATTATCGCATGTGCAATGATCACACCTGAAATCATTAATGCGGTAAATGAAGGACAACAGTTAACATTGTTTGCTCTTCCATTAACATTAGTTAATTATTCAAAAACGGTATTCCCAATTATTTTATCAACATATTTGGCAGCAATCGTTGAGAAGTTTGCTAGAAAAATCGTTCCAGATATTTTAAAGATGATTTTTGTGCCAATGATTGTATTGTGTGTAGTAACACCACTTGCATTCTTAATTATTGGGCCTGTATTAACTGCAGTAATGTCATTCATTACTGATGCAATTCAAGCATTGTATGCATTTAGTCCATTAATCACTGGAGTA
Source organism: Breznakia blatticola (assembly GCF_004365815.1). Taxonomy (GTDB): domain Bacteria; phylum Bacillota_I; class Bacilli_A; order Erysipelotrichales; family Erysipelotrichaceae; genus Breznakia; species Breznakia blatticola. The sequence continues at coordinate 17,361 of NZ_SODD01000027.1, read as the reverse complement.
CTTGTAGGTGGAATTTGGCAACTACTTGTTTTATTTGGAGTAAGTAAAGCATTCTCATCAATCTTTATTGCAAATCTTGCAGCAATGGGATATTGTCCATTAATTGCGATCGTGTTCTTTGCTTCTGCAATGGGACAAACTGGAGCAGTACTTGGATTCGGATTGCGTTCAAAAAACAAAGCCGTTACACAAGTTTGTGTAGGTTCAGCAGTATCTGGATTATTTGGAATTACAGAACCAGCATTATTTGGTATTAATGTTCCAGCAAGAAAACCATTTATCTTTGGTTTAGCAGGAGGAGCACTTGGAGGATTAATTGCTTCACTACTTGGTGGAAAAGGATATACATTTGGTACAGGAATCTTAGGTATTCCAGCACTTATTAATCCAGCAGGAATTGACATGGGATTCTATGGAGCATTATTAGGAGCAGTTGCTTCATTAGTCTTAGCTTTTGGTTTAACGTACATGTTTGGTTGGAGCGAAAGTGTCGAAAAGAAATTAAAAGTATAATACAAATCGATCAGGTGAAAGAAAAACTTTCACCTTTTCCATTTTAGATTTGGTATGATGAAAGAGAGGTCAGTATGTACAATATATTCAATAGCTTCGATTCAAAAAGTGGATTTCAAATTCTAACAGATGTAAATGACTACAAACGACATGAATTAAGTGTTGTGTTTTTCTATGTCGTCTTTGGATCACTAGTTATTGATAAGCAAGAAGAATCATTCACATTGATGAAGGATGATTTCTTACTTGTTAACTATGGAGAAAATTTTGAGATTCATAGTCAAAGTAAAGAATTAATGGTTTGTGAAATTGTCATTCCATTATACGTATTGCGCGATTCCTTACAAAACAATACCATTCGCTTTGATTGTAACTCTGTAAAAAATACCGCACTAAATCATTCCATGTTGCGCGATACAATGCATCACTTAATATCAACATTCGCAAGTAATGATAAGAAGTTTCCTTATAAGTATTTTGAATTAGGATTTCAATTTCTTGATGTGCTAGTCACAAATTATCATATGGAACTTGAAAGTGATGATTATGATACACGATTGGAAAGTATTTTAAAATATATTTATACAAACTATAATATACGCTTATCCTTAGATGATATCGCTTCTCACTTCTATATGTCTTCTTCTTATTTCTCTAGATACTTTAAGCAAGAGACAGGAAAGAATTTCATTGATTTTATTAATCAAGTGAGGTTAATGAAAGCGATTGAAGATGTAGAACTAACGGATAAAAATATTACACAAATAGCAGTGGATCATGGATTTGCTAGTACCACTGCATTTAATAAATCATTCAAGGAAGCATACAAAACAACACCTTCTTTATATCGTCAACAATATCAAGAAGAACATAAAGCAGAACTAGCAATAGACCAAAATGAGAAAGTTGTTGAACAGTTAAAAGAGTTCAACTATGAATATAAAAATAAAACGATGCATGAGGAGATTACACTAGATGTAAGAAAACATAAACCGCAACGTCTTCAAGTTACCAAAATGATGAATGTTGGACCAGCGCATAAGTTGCTTGAATTTCAAGTGCAAGAACAGTTGTTGAAAACGCGGAAATCATTGCGAATTGAATCGTTTCGAATCATTGATATCTTTAGTGAAAATATTGTATCCATCGAAAATGATGAAGTATTTTTAGATTATGACAAAATCCAAAACGTTTTCAATTTTCTTATTCGAAATAATATTCCTGTCATGATTGAACTTGAAACACCTGCATTTGCAAAGTATCAAGTAAATGATCAAGATGCAGATATGTTTGAACAATACCTTGATATATACAAAGAAGTACTACGTAAATTCATGTCGTTTTTGATCAATCAATTTATGATTGTGAATGTCGGGAAGTATCGTTTTGAATTAAGTAATCAAAGTAACTTAAATAGCTCGCGTTATGCAAAACTATATAAAGCAATATTCATGTTGCTAAAAAGTTATAGTAATAACTTTAAAATTGGTGGTGTGGGATTTGAAGTGGGTTATGCGAATAATGATGTATTTGAAAAACTAGAGAAACAAAATGTAGTATTTGATTTCATCACCATGCATAGTTATACGATTGATTCACAAACGAAATTAAAGGACATTGGAAATAACGATAAATTAGCAAATGATGTAGCAGAAGTAAAAAAGCAACTTAAGCAAACAAAATACCAAGATTTACCACTATATGTAACTTCATGGAATTACTCGAAAATATATCCAGACTATGTTAATGATACGTGCTTTAAAGGAGCATACGTTGTGCGAAGTCTACAAAGTATTTCTGATGAAGTGGATGAGATTGCTTATGATGTTATGTGTGATGTGGTTATAGATGCAAAAAATACCAACGAATTACTCAATGGTTCATATGGGCTATTGAATCGACAAGGTATCTACAAACCTGCATTTTACGGATATAAGTTTTATCATCATTTGCGTAGTGAAGTGATTGGTAAAAATGCAAATTATATTGCGACAATTGATGAAGGATATGATATTGGAATTCTGTGTAACAACTACTGTCATATCGAACCTTCCATGTATATTAAAAAAGATAAAATCCATGTGAATGATATTAATCAGCTCTTCCATAATGAATCAAAATCGTTCCGGTTTCACTTAGAAGGTGTAACAAATGGAGAATATGAAGTACGAATGTTTACCATCAGTACAACGAGCGGAAGTCTAATTGATGAGTGGAAGAAATGGGATTATGTGAACTTTGTAACTGGTATGGATATTGATCATCTAGCAAGAAAATCGAGTCCAGATCTTATGATTAAAAAGGTTCATGTTACCAATGAAATTTTGACAGTTGATATTGATTTAGCACCAAACCAAATATCTACAATGTATTGTGGATTAATAAAGAATTAGAAAGACAAAAAATGTATCACAAATTTTGTCTTTTTTTTATTTTCAATGGAAAACAAGGATGTAAATCATCAACTTCGCGATAAAAAACGGGAAGATGAAATGTCCCAATCTTCGTAAAATAAAGATAGAAAAGATGAGGTTAAACATATGAACGTTAAATTAGGAATCATTGGTTTTGGTGGCATGGGTAAATGGCACGAACAAAATGCTACTCGAGTGAAGGGAGTAGAAATTGTCGCAGTATGTGAGATTGATGATACAAAGCGTCAAGAAGCAATTGATTTGGGATATCCAGCATACAAAGATGTCGAGGATTTATTAGCGAATCCAGAAGTAAATACAGTATTGATTACAGTTCCAAATCACTTACATAAAGAAATGGTGATAAAAGCTGCAAATGCTGGAAAACATATTATTGATGAAAAACCAGCAGCATTAAATACTGCAGAATACGACGAAATGGTAAAAGCGGTAGAAAACAACAACGTAACGATGATGGTACATCAAAACAGACGTTGGGATCGTGATTTTCGAATTGCAAAAAAAGTTTATGAAGAACATATGATTGGTGATATTTTCACGATTGAATCAAAACTTCATACAGCAAATGGAAGAATTCATGAATGGCACCTATATAAAAAATACGGTGGTGGAATGCTATACGATTGGGGAGTTCATTTAATCGACCAAGCATGCCAAATGATGAAAGGCGCAAAAGTTCTAAGTGTATTTGCTGATTTAAAAAGCATCATTAATTATGAAGTAGATGATTACTTTAAAATACTTTTAAAATTCGATAATGGGATTACATATCATATTGAACTAGGAACCTATGTCTTGAATTATCAACCGCGTTGGTTGGTGGCAGGAAATCGAGGGACTTTAAAAATTAATACATTTGCTTGTGATGGAGAAATATGGCGAACAAGTGAATTGTTAGACAAACTGCCTGCACAAATTGCAGAAACAGTAGCTGGTCCTACACGTCAATTTGCACCACAACCTGCAGGGGCACTATATTCAGAAGAATTACCAACTGTAGAAACGGACTGGACAGATTTCTATCAAAACTTTGTAAATGTAGTAAATGGTAAAGAAGAACAACTTGTAAAACATGAAGAGGTACGTCGTGTACTAGCGATTATGGAAGCGGCTTGGAAATCAAGTGAAACAAATCAAGCAATTTTATTTGAGAAGTAAGGAGATAGTATGAAATTAGGATTAGTAAGTGCGATTTTAGATCAAAGTGATTTCAAAGAAATGATCGATATTGTCGCAATGAACGGATTGGAGTGTGTAGAAGTTGCATGTTGGCCAAAGGGAAAAGCGGAAAGACGATATGCAGGAGTTTCGCACATTGATGTATATGACTTAAGTGAGAAAACGATTCAAGAAAATTTGGATTATTGTATGCAAAAGGGTGTTGAAATCTCAGCACTTGCATATTATCCAAATACGATGGATCCAGATGTAAGTAAACGTGAGTATTATACTAAACACTTAAAACAAGTAATTAAAGCAGCTAATGCTTATGGTGTAAAAACAGTAACAACATTTATCGGTCGGGATTCAAAAAAATCCGTTGACGAAAATCTAAAAGATGTAGTTGGTATTTGGCAGCCAATATTAGATGTAGCTGAAGCAAATGATGTAAATATTGCAATTGAAAATTGTCCGATGTTATTTACAAATGATGAATGGCCAGGAGGTCAAAATTTAATGACTTCACCAGCTAACTGGCGAAAAGTATTTGAATTATTGCCTAGTAAACGTTTAGGAATCAACTATGATCCATCACACTTTATTTGGCAACAAATTGATTACATTGCACCGTTATACGAATTTAAGGATCGCATCTATCATGTGCACTATAAAGATATTAAAGTGTATCAAGAAAAACTAAAAGATGTCGGAGTTATGGCAACGCCACTTGAATACATGGCACCAAAAGTACCAGGACTTGGAGATGTAGATTGGGCAGAATATGTATCTGCATTAACGGATATTGGATTTAATGGATATACATGTATTGAGGTAGAAGATAAGGCGTTTGAAAAAACATATGATGATGCCAAGAAGGCAGTCGCAATTAGTACGAAATATTTAAGAAACTTTGTGATATAGAAAGAAGAGGTCAAATATATGAAAAAGTTAAGAGTAGCGATTATTGGATGTGGAGGAATTGCTAATCAAAAACAATTCCCGGCACTGAAAAAAAATGCAGATTTATGTGAAATGGTTGCATTTTGTGACCTAATTGAAGAGCGTGCAATAAAAGCCGCAAATGAATTTGGAATCAAAGGCGCACAAGTGACAACAGATTATCATGAAGTGTTGCAAAACCCTGATGTAGATGTAGTGCACATTTGTACACCAAATGTGTCGCATAGTGAGATTGCAATTGCATCATTTGATGCAAAAAAACACGTGTACTGTGAAAAACCAATGTCACACAGCAGTACAGAAGCAGAGAAAATGGTAGAAGCTTGGAAGAAATCAGGAATGCAGTTTACGGTTGGATACCAAAACCGTTTCCGTCCAGAAGTTCAAAACTTACATGCATCATGTGCAGATGGTGAACTTGGAGATATCTATTATGGAAAAGCACATGCAGTACGTCGTAGAGGAGTACCTACATGGGGAGTATTCATGGACAAAGAAGCACAAGGTGGGGGACCATTAATTGATATTGGAACACATGCATTGGATATAACTTTATGGTGTATGAATAACTATGATGTAGATAGTGTAAATGGATCTGTGTTTTATAAGCTTGGTGGATTAGAACAAGCAACAGAAGGAAACCTATTTGGACCATGGGATCCAAAAACATATGAAGTTGAAGATTCAGCCATGGGATTCATTAAGATGAAAAATGGAGCAACAATTAACCTTGAAGCAAGCTGGGCTTTAAATATTCTTGAATCAAGAGAAGCATCAACTACACTTTGTGGTACAAAAGCTGGTGCAGAAATTCACTCAGGAATGAGTTATGGAAAAAATGAATTGATCTATAACCGTGGAAAAAACAACCAATTAATGGAAGAAACATTATCACCTGTTGGTGGTGTCGCATACTTCGGTGGCGGTGGTGGTGAAGAAGGTACCATCGATGCAAAACAATGGTTAGAAGCTGTTGTAAATGGAACAGAACCACTAGTAAAACCAGAAGAAGCTTTAGCAGTTACAAAAGTATTAGATGCAATTTATAAATCAGCAGCTGAAAATAAAGAGATTAAATTTTAGGGGGAAAGAACATGGCTTTTGCAATGAGAATGCAATTAAATGAAGAGATTATAAAAAAAGATTCCTTCAAAGACATGTATATCAATAATAAACGCAATGGATTTAGCTTTGATGTACAACTAGGATATTATAGAGGTCATTATCTTTCTGATATCGATCTACTTGAAGTGTATATCGATGGAGAAAAAGTTGATCAAGAAGCAGTTACGTTTGCATATCGTAATAAGGAACTTCCTGTATACAAATTAAAATATGCAATTACTGAATTTTGGAGTCAAGTAGAACCTGCAACCATTCATGTAATTAAAAAAGGTGGGTTGGCAAAAGGTAACCACAAAATTGAGTTGAAATTAATGTTACGTGTTCCATATATGAATATAGGACCGGGACATATGTACATGCCTCTTGATAGTGGAGATGTACTTGATGTACGTGTAGAGGAGTAGAAACTAAGATGAATACAAATATGAAAATAGGTGCTACTTTATTCTGTTATGGAACAGAATATGCACGATATGAATATGATTTTGAAGAATGTGTAAAACAAGCAGCGCTTGCCGGAGCTACTGGTTATGAAATTGTTGGGACACAAATGTTACCATCGTATCCAAATGTAAGTGATGAATTTCTTGGATTGGTTACTAGATTAAAAGAAACGTATGGAATTGGTCCAGTAAGTTATGGAGCAAATAACGATCGTGGAATGCGTCATGATCGCGATTTAAGTGATGATGAAATGCTTGCAGATACAATCATTGATTTAAAAACAGCAAATGCATTAGGGTGTAAGGTGATGCGTGCACAATATATGTTATCACCAAGTGCATTTGAACGTTTGGCGCCATATGCTGAACTTTATGATGTGCATGTTGGTATCGAAATTCATAATCCAGAAACACCAACTTCACCAAAAATGATGGAATACTTAGCAGTGATTGAAAAGACTGGATCAAAGTATTTAGGATTTATTCCTGACTTTGGATGTTTCTCAATTGCACCAAATAAACCACAATGGATGAAAGCACTTCAAGCTGGAGTAAAAGAAGAACACTTACAAATGGCTGCAGATATGCGCTATGCTGGTGTGGATATTGAAGAAGCAAGAGCAAAACTTACAGAAGCAAATGCACACCCTGCAATCAATGGTGTGTTGCAAGGAATGTATGGATTCGTACAATTCAAAAGTAAAGAGCAACTGCCTGCATTATTAGAAGGTATGAAACGTATCATGCCATATTGCTTTGAGATGCACTGTAAATTCCACTACCTAGATGAAAACTGTGTAGAAGCAAGTATCCCATATCCAGAAATTATTGCTGCAATTAAAGAAACGTCATTTGATGGATATTTAATTTGTGAGTATGAAGATGAATTATATTGTGGTGGTACAGAATTTACAAAACGTCAAATTAAGCAATTGGAAACATTATTAAGTGAATAAGGTTTCAAATAGTAAGGAAATGGTGTAGACAATGGGTAATAAAGTAACGATTTATTTTATTCGGCACGGGGAAACGTATTTAAATAAATACAAAAAAATGCAAGGTTGGTCTGATGCACCTTTAACACAAAAAGGGGAAGAAGATGCAATTGCGACAGGCAAACGTCTCGAAAATGAAAAATTTGATGTAATTTATACAAGCGATCTGGGCAGAACCATACGAACTGCAAATCTTATTTTGGCAGAAAATACATATAGGGATGAAACAAAAATCATCCCTACGTATGAATTCCGTGAAACCTTTTATGGCTCACTGGATGGTAGCTTTTGCGACTATGTGTATGGCAAAGTCGCAAAAAATAAAAATATAGAAGTGCGTGATATCTTTACAACGTTGAGTTTAGATGAAATAGCTTTAGCAATTAAAGATGTGGATCAAGCAAACGAAGCGGAAACCCAAAAGGAAGTAGAATCACGACTAAATAAAGGACTTGAAATGATCTTAAACAAGCATCAAGATGATAGCAAATTGATGGTTGTAACACACGGTAATGTTATTCGTACAATTGTACATATGGTAGATGAAACGATACCTGTAAAGCAAGAGTTGAAAAACTCTGGTGTGACAACGATTACCTACGAAAATGGTGTGGGAAAGGTTGTGGCATTCAATGAATGAAAAAGATATCGTAATTGGAATTGACTTAGGTGGAACAACTACGAAGTTTGGAATGTATACAAGTGAAGGAACTTGTTTAGAAACTTGGACAATTCCAACAGACACTAACGAAGCAGGAAAACAAATTGTTCCAAATATGTGTAAGTCAATCCTTTCAACATTAGTCGACAAAAACTATACAAGTAAACAACTATTAGGGATTGGAATAGGTGCACCTGGAGTGGTTAGCCAAGAAGAGGGAACTGTAAAAAATGCATTTAACCTTGGATGGGCAAAAACACAGGATATCCGTAAAACATTCCAACAATATGATTTAGATGTGCCACTTTATCTTACCAATGATGCAAACTGTGCAGCGTATGGGGAAGCAAGTGTAAGTCATGCATCAAATATCGTATTTATTACACTAGGTACTGGAGTCGGTGGCGGTGTTGTTATAAACAATTCTATACTTACAGGAACAGCAAATAGTGCAGGAGAAATCGGGCACTTACACAGTAGTTTAAATTATGGTTTCACTTGTACATGTGGTAATGAAAACTGTTTAGAAACAGTGGCAAGTGCAACTGGAATTGTGAATGTTGCATATGTAGAAAGTAAAACATTTATGGAAGATTCAAAGCTTCAAAAAGCAATCGAAAATGATGAAGAAATAACAGCGAAACTCGTGTTTGATCTGGTAAAAGAAAATGACAAGCTCGCATGCAAGGGCGTAGATGTAATTACGTACGATCTTGGAGTCGCTTGTGCAAATATTGCCAATATAGTAAACCCAGAAAGCGTGATTATCGGTGGTGGCGTATCACAGGCAGGAAATATACTACTTCATAAAATTGTAAGCGTGTTTGAAAAAGTAGCATTTCCACTTGTTCGACAATCAACAGATATAAAACTTGCCACACTTGGTAATGATGCTGGGATAACAGGTGCAGCACAAATGGTAATTCAAGGAGAAGCAAAGTATGATGAGAATTTTTAAAAAAAGAGATGTAAGCGATACGACGACTTTGTATTCTCCTGCATCTGGAAAGTTAATGCATATTGAAGATGTCAATGATCCAATGTTTTCTCAGAAAATGATGGGAGATGGATATGCGGTGTATCCTAAAAATGGAACCATTACCTCACCGGTTTCAGGAAAAATTATCAGTATTTTTCCAACGAAACACGCAATCGGAATCCTATCAGATAATGGCGATGAAGTCATTTTACACATTGGTATCAATACGGTTGATTTAAACGGTAAACCATTTGAAATATTCATTAAAGAAAACCAAAAAGTTAAGGCATCAACAACACTAGTCGAAATGGACTTAGCGATGTTGGAACAATTACAAATTGACCCCACTGTCATTGTAGTTGTGACAAATATGGATGATGATGCTATGATTCAACTTCATGAAACAACAGATGTCACAAATCAAGAAACTGTTGGTTTAATCACAAAGTAGAATCATCAAAATAAAAGGCTGGATTATTAAATAATAATCCAACCTTTTTCTTCATCTACGGATAGTGCTGGTTCTGCTTCTATTGCGGGCTCAGCAGCCATTGCTTCTTTAGGAACAATAGGTTCCCAAGCAAACATTTGATATTCATTACTTATTCGTGAATCATATGCAGCGGTGTATGCAGTTTCTGCATCAAGAACGTTTTGTTCGTGTGCATCCATAGTTGTATCTAAAATACTTTGCTTATCTGCTTTTGCATGGTTTTTTTCAAATCTCTTGCGTACTTCATATGCTTGATTTCTTTCTTCATATAAGTCTTGTTGCTCATCTGAAATTTGATGATTTGTCACATCTACTTGCACTCTTTGATTTGGTTTATATAAGCTCGCTTTTTTCTTGTTTGCTTCAGCATTTGCTTCTTCAATTCCAGCTTGAATCGACTGTGCAATTTGAGCGAAAATCCCTTTCTTTTCAGCACCTTTACTTTTTTCTCTAGGTGCACTTTTTCTTTTGCTTGTTAAATCCACTTGTACATTTTGGCGTTTCATTTCCTTTGGTACATAAGTCGTTTGATATTTCATTTGCTGTTGTTTCTTTTTCTTGCTTGAACTCGATACAATTCCAACCATTACAACGATAAAAAAGATCAAGCTAAATATGTCTTCAATATCGATGATGTTAAACAACTCATTTAAGAAATCTGTGATTTCTCCAGCTAGTAATAATGTTTTCATATATTTAGTATAACATTTACAAGCATTTTTACCACTTTTATCGAAATTATCGTATAATAAAAACGTAGTCCTTATGTATAAAAACAAAGGAATTACATAAGGAAATTAACAGTAGTTAAAAATGAATTGGAAGGTATGAAAATGAATATAGTAGATCGTTTTATTGCATATGCAAAAATGGAAACAACATCTGATCCAATGAGTACAAGTATTCCTTCAACTGCAAGTCAATTGGAGTTAGCCAAGGTCTTGGAAGAACAACTTAATGCGTTTGGATTACTTGATGTGTATACAAGTGAATATGGGGTTGTGTATGCAACACTAGAAAAAAATGTTGAACACGATGTGGATTGTATTGGTTTAATTGCACATATGGATACAAGTAGTGATATGAGTGGAAAACATGTACATCCACGATTGATTACAAACTATGATGGTTCGACAATCGTTTTAAACGAGAAAGAACAAATTACAATGGATCCAAAAATGTTTCCAAGTTTGGAACGTTGTATTGGAAAAGATCTTTTAGTAACCGATGGAACAACATTACTTGGTGCTGATGATAAAGCTGGGATAAGTATTATTATGGATTTGATTCAGTATTATGTAGAACATCCCGATGTTAAGCATCCAACGATTAAAGTTATCTTTACACCAGATGAAGAAATTGGACATGGAGCAGATCATGTTGATGTAAAAAAAGTAGATGCAGATTATGCATATACAATTGATGGTGCTGAAATTAATGTGATCAGCTTTGAAAACTTCAATGCGGCAAGTGCAAAAGTACATGTACAAGGAAATAGCATCCATCCAGGAAGTGCAAAAGATAAACTACTTAATGCAAGTAAACTAGCGATGGAATTCCATATGGCATTACCACTTGATTTAGATCCAGCAAAAACCGAAGGTTATGAAGGATTCAATCACTTAACTTTATTTAATGGACAAAGTGAGTATGCAACATTGGAATATATTATTCGCAATCACAGTCGTGAGAAATTTGAAGCACAAAAACAAGATTTTTACGCAATTCAAGATGCAATGAATGCTACATACGGTAAAAACACCATCAAAGTGGATATTGAAGATAGTTACTACAATATGGCAGAACTATTTAAAGATCACATGTATATTGTGGATGATGTCCGTATGGTGATGCAAGATATGGGGATTCCTGTTCACTATGAACCAATTCGTGGAGGAACAGATGGAGCTCGTTTATCTAATGAAGGATTATTGACGCCAAACTTAGGTACTGGTGGAGATAACTTCCATGGAAAATATGAATACCTTTGTATTGATGAAATGAAGCAAATGGTAGAAATTTTAAAAAATGTAATGACAAGTAAAGTGGAGAATATATGAATCAAATAGAAGCAGTTGCAAAGCAACTACAAATATCAGAAGCACAAGTGCAAACAACCCTTACGCTTCTTGAAGAAGGAAATACAGTTCCTTTTATTGCAAGATATCGTAAAGAGATGACAAAAGGATTAGATGAAGAGCAAATTCGTGAATTGAGTGAAATGTACAACTATCAAGTACAACTTGAGAAACGTAAAGAAGATGTTCTACGTTTAATTGAAGAAAAAGGGAAATTAACTGATGCAATTGTTGCTGAAATTAAAGAAGCAACAAAACTAAGTCAGGTGGAAGATATTTATCGTCCATATAAACAAAAAAAGAAAACAAGAGCTGGTCTAGCGATTGCAGCAGGACTTGAACCTCTTGCAAACGTATTTTTGAAATTACCAAGAACCCTACAGGATGATGAAATTCTAGCATATGCGTGTGAAGCATACCCAGATAAAGAAGCGATTATTCAAGGGGCAAAAGACATTATTGCTGAGAAGATCACAGATAAACAAAATGTACGTAATAAGATTTATGACTCTATGGCGAATTATGGAAAACTTGTCACAAAGATTAAGAAAGATGCAGAAGATGAAAAGAAAGTCTATCAAATGTATTATGCATTTGAAGGACGTGTATCAAGTTTACAACCACATAATGTAATGGCAATTGATCGTGCCGAAAAAGAAAAAGTGATAAGTGTAAATATTGAAATCAATGAAGAGTATATTCAAAACTGGTTATTTACACGCTTTGCCAAATGGGAGCAATCAGCAACTGTAGACTATGTAAAAGAAGCGATTTTGGATGGATGCAAACGTTTGGCTTTTCCAAGTATCGAGCGTATGGTACGAAGTGAACTTAGTGAAAAAGCACACGATGCAAGTATCGATGTTTTCTCACTTAACTTAGAAAAACTATTACTACAACCACCGATGAAAAACAAAACGATTCTTGGTTTTGATCCTGCTTTTCGTACCGGTTGTAAACTAGCGGTTGTTAATGATACAGGAAAGATGGAAACAATTGCAGTCATCTATCCACATCAACCAGTAAATAAAGTAAAAGAAGCAACAAAAACACTTGTAGATCTTGTAAAGAAATACAACATTGATTTAATTGCGATTGGAAATGGTACTGCAAGTAGAGAAAGTGAGCGTTTTGTCTCACAAGTAATTAAGGATTACAATTTACCAGTTGCCTTTACGCTTGTCAGTGAAGCAGGTGCTTCAGTGTATAGTGCGAGTAAACTAGCAATTGAAGAATTTCCAAAACTACATGTTGAAGAACGTAGTGCAATTTCCATTGCAAGACGATTACTTGATCCATTAAGTGAGTTAATTAAAATTGATCCACAAAGTATTGGGGTTGGACAATATCAACACGATTTGCCTGTAAGTAAATTAAAAGAACGTTTGAATTTCGTTGTTGAAAAAGCAGTAAACTTAGTTGGTGTTAATATTAACCAAGCAAGTGCTACTTTGTTGAGTAACGTTGCTGGATTAACTCTAGCAAGTGCAAAAAGCATTGTTGATTATCGTGAAAAAGAAGGACCAATTCTTTCACGTACACAAATTAAAAAGATTCCAAAAATTGGACCCAAAGCATTTGAACAAGCTGCTGGTTTCTTGCGTATTGAAGATGGAAAACAACCATTAGACCGTACTGCAATTCACCCAGAAAGTTATGATGTAGCAAAAAAGGTATTACAAGAACTTCGACTAGAAGTTAGTGATATGGGTACAGATAAAGCAAAAGAAGCCATTCAAAATTGCAACCGTACAACTTTAGCAACTACTGTTGAAACAGATGCATATACACTCGATGACATACTGGATGCCATTACGATGCCACTTCGTGATTATCGTGATAAATATGATGCACCATTATTACGTCAAGACGTATTATCCTTTGAAGATATCAAAGTGGGTGATGTTTTTGAAGGAGTTGTGCGTAATGTAGTGGACTTTGGGGCCTTTGTTGATATAGGATTAAAGGAGGATGGACTTGTTCACATTTCGCAATTGAGTGAACGTCGCATCAATCACCCTAGCGATGTAGTAAGTGTTGGTGATATTATTAAGGTATGGGTTTATAAAAAGGATGAAGAAAAGCACAAAGTGCAATTAACCATAAGGGGGAAATAATGGAAAACGTGTATTTTGACTATCAACAAGATAGAGTAAAAGAGATTCAAGATCGTGGCTATGGAGCAACTCCAGGCGAAACTGTATTATTTGGGCATTCAATTTTATATGGATTTGATAATGCGCATTATTTTCCAAATGCACATATCTACAACAATGGATTGGATGGAGCAACAAGTCATCAGTTACTATATTTACATGACTATGCAATTAAACTATACAAACCAAATAAATTATTCTTGATGATTGGAACAAATGATTTAAATGAAGAACATGGAAAACATGTAGCAGGACATGCACATCAAGGTGATGTATTAGATATCGCCTTTAACGTAAATAATCTACTTGCGATTTTTGAACGTAATTATCATATTGATCAAATTTATATTGTTTCACCACTACCTGTCTCTAAAGAGAAAATTACACGTAACCGTAATAATCGTTCGTTATGGTTACTAGGTCAAGAGTATAAAGAACTTGCATTAAACTTTGATGGAGCAGTTGTTAAATACATTGATATGTATCCAGAATTCTTAAAAGATGGAGAGATGAATCCAGAATATACAACAGATGGACTTCATCTAAGCAAAAAAGGATATGATAAGTTTGCATCCTTAATTGAGCCATATATTAACGAATAAACACGAAAAAAAGAGGAAATACAACATTGGTATATACCAAGTATTGTGTTTGCTCTTTTTCTATGTTATAAAAAGGATGAAGGGTAGGTACTCAGATGAAATATGCGGTAGGAATAGATATTGGGGGAACCAACACGAGAATTGCACTTGTTGATGAAAATTATACAATTACAAAACGTGTTGAGTTTCCAACAGAAAAAGCAGATCCTAGTGTGATGCTTGATTCCATTGGAAAAGCCATTTCCGATTTTGGTCATGACATTGTTGGTGTTGGATTATCTTGTGCAGGTCCAATGGACTTGATCAATGGAAAAATTGGTATGGCAGTGAATTTAGGGGAAAACTGGTTTCATTATCCAATTGTTGCAGAAATGGAAAAACGCTATGGTGTATCCGTTTATTTAGAAAACGATGCAAACTTAGCATGTTTAGCAGAAGCAACCGTTGGAAAAGGAAAGTCATATCGCTTCGTTCATTTTTTAACGATCTCAACAGGGATTGGTTCTGGTTATGTTGTAGATAAACAAATCATTCAAGGTGCACACGGACAGGCAAATGAAGTTTGTAACATGATCATGTGGAAAGATGGACCAAAACATTCTATTTTAGCAAGTGGAGCATTAGAGGCAATCAGTAGTGGAACCGCAATTACCAATCGTGCACGCGCACTTGGTTTAGAGGTTGCACATGCTGGAGAAGTAAATGACTTAGCAGTTGCTGGAAATGCAATTGCAAAAGAAATCATGGATGATGCAAAAGAATATTTAGCAAATGCAATCGCGATGATTTTTGCAGTTGAAGATCCAGATATCTTCATTCTTGGAGGAAGTGTTTCTTTAAAGATTGAAGGATTCACAAAAGAAGTTGAAGCTTTAGTAAAAGCAAAAGTACTACCAGGTTTTGATAAATACATTAAAATTGAAACATCAAACCTAAATGAAGATAGTGGTTTATTAGGAGCGGCAGCACTTGCATTCCTAAAGGCATAATACAACTACTAGATAAGGAAGACCTGCGGGTCTTTTTTATTTTGTTGCTTAATATTTCATTTATGAAGTATAGAGTATTCCACATATTTATCGTATAATGATAGAGGCAGACATCTTAATCATAGGAGGAGAAATATGAAATACGCAGTAGGAATTGATATTGGGGGAACAAATACACGTGTCGCTTTAATTAATGATGCATATGAAGTGTTAGAGCGCGTGCAATTTGCAACTGATATTCATGATCCACAAAACACATTACATAAAATTAAAGAAAGTATCGATTCATTCAATAAGGATATCGTCGGTGCAGGAGTTTCTTGTCCAGGACCACTTGATTTAATTAACGGTGCAGTTCTTGATTCGCCAAATATTCCAGGTTGGCATTTCTTTAAACTGACAGATGAAATGAAAAAATTATTGGGTGTACCTGTATTCCTAGAAAATGATGCAAACTTAGCAACACTAGCAGAAGCAACGATCGGTAAAGGTAAAGATTACCGTTATGTTTCTTTCTTAACGATTTCCACAGGAGTTGGTGCAGGATTGGTTATTAACCGCGAAATCTATCAAGGTGCACATGGATTTGCACATGAAATTGCAAACATGCCACTATGGCGTAATGGACCAAGTCATGGAATTATCAAGCCAGGTGGAATTGAAGCGATTAGTAGTGGAACAGCAATTACCAATCGTGCAAAGGAAAAAGGTTTAGATGTAAAACATGCAGGTGAAGTGAATGATTTAGCAGTTGAAGGAAATGCAATTGCTAAAGAAATTATGGAAGACGCAAAAGAATATTTAGCAAATGGTATTGCAAGTTTAATGAGCTTACTTGATCCAGAAATCGTGATTCTTGGGGGAAGTGTAGCGTTAAAAATCGACGGCTTTGTTGAAGATATTCAACGTCGTGTAGAAACAAAAACATTTGATAATTTACGTCAATATGTAAATATTCAAAAGTCAAATCTTGATGAAGATAGTGGTCTTATTGGAGCAGCTGCTCTTGCATTCACAAAGGTAGTTGCATGAAGTTAAGTAAGACGTTAAAAATATCAAAAGAAGAATACTTTGATTTCATCGTGAACAGCTTTGTTCAAGAATTGCCAAAAGCAACAAAAAAGCGTGTGAGTACAAATGATATCAAAGAAGGATTTTCTTACAAGCAAACGTACCAACTGAAAACTGGTAACTTTATATCTCGTAAGGTCATCACAGAATTTGAATATGGAAAAACTTATGCTTTAGAAATGGATGTACCTGATGGAAAACAATACTTCAAACACGAGATTGAAGAAAAAGGCCCATTCAAGATTAAAGTACATTACACAGAAGTTGTAAATTCAAAGAATTCATTTCAAGCGATCATTCGTCGTTTCCGTGAATTTACAGCCAAAGCGAAAATGTCAGGACGCTTTGAAGCGATTGAAAAACATATCATCTCACTAAGAGACGAGGAAAAAGAAGCATAGATCGCAAGTAAGCAATTATGGTATATGCATTGCTATTTACAGTGTTTACACTATAATATACATGAATTGCATGTGTTGGCTTTCTTACTATATACAAGACCAGTATTGCAAATGGTAAGGCACACATCTTGATAAATCTCTAGCAGGATACGGATGTAGACCAAACAAAATGAAATTCAAGAGATGCGTCATTACGACGTATTTTTTTAGGCTTAATTCAACCAGTGCATACCAAGTCTCGATAAATCACTGATAAGTACTGAATAATTTATGTGTCTTTAAAGCATTTCTTGTGATGG
>NZ_SODD01000026.1 GCF_004365815.1 Breznakia blatticola | reverse complement strand
TAAATATAGAAAGGATAATTAAATTCGACTTTCATAAGGTGCTGTTGGTTGAAATAATGTGACTACGTTTGGTTAGAATAAAGCGCCGAAGCACACTTAACAAACACATTTATCAATCTCAATGTGTTTATTGTGTCTATTATTAGAATTATGCGAATCATGAAATTTGTATAAATAGTATTTTCTTTTTATAGCCTATATTTGGTTTGTAAACCTGAAAACACAATTCATAAAAGTATCGAAAACTCCTTTATTTATCGCGTTTCACATAGGCTCTCTTGTTTTTAAAATCAATTAATGAACAATACGAACAAAATACACAAATATAACTTTGTAATGTATAAATATCCGTTGCTATAATTCTAAATGATGATAATAACAAGTTTTGTGATTATCATTTTGACGCTTCACTTGATGTGTTTTTCTCAAATTGTCTAGCTTTCCAAATATATCATGTGAAGGTCAATAAACATAATTACAGACTTTTTCAATTATGAATGTAAAGGGAATTCATTATCTTTGTGAAATTGTCAAAACTTGCCATAATGCAGTATGTATTTAATTATTGATAGCTGAAAGGAGGATATATCAACTGCTTTGATTCAACCAAACCTATAGAACGTATACTCCTTATATACGTACAAATTACTAAATGAAATTACCAACACACACAAAATCAAAATTGTAAAATAATTATATGTATTGTATTAATGTGCATACATTTTAATTCAAATAGACATCTGTATAAAACGTATCCCTTTTACACTTTATTATATGGATGATTCTGTGCATACTCAAAAAAATGCTAACTCATACACTTGAGCTAGCATTTTTTTATTTACAAGTTGCTCCTTCATTTTCGAGCGTTTTCTTGAAATCTTTTACTGTCATTACTTTTAGTTCATCTAATGATTTTCCACTGTTTAATAATACATCTGGAATCGTATCTAATTTTTGTATATCAAGTTTAAACGTTATACTTAACGCATCATCTTTTGCATCTACTTCAATTTCAATCCCTTTTTTGCCATCTACTTGTTGTTGCATAAGTGTTTCAAAACTTTTAACGTCATCTTCTTTTAGATCTTTATATTGTTCATCAACACTTGTTATTGTGTAATTAACATGACCGATTTTTTCTCTATCTTCTGTGATTGTGATTTCATAAGAATCAGATCCTTTGCTAAATGTACATACTGTTTTATTTGAAGAACCTGAACACCCAACTAATATCAAACAAAGTAATAACCCAATAATTGTCTTTTTCATTTCGTATCCTCTCTTTCAATTATTCATTATACGTAGGTTAACCCTAAACAAAAACACGAAGAATCATGATAATTGTTCAATTTATGTCAAAAATGAGAAAGACTTCATAAAGGAAAAAGATACCCTATATAAGAGTACCTTTTTCCTTTGTGTGTGTGTTTTAATAAGAAGGGAACCCCCGCTTATAGAATGATAGATCTATCTCTATCAAAGGCATTATAACAATCCACACAAGTGCAATCAAACACATTTCTGTATAAATAGTATGTATTATTTGTTATATGAAGCACAAAAGAAGTTATGTGTTATTTGTGCCTACTTGACACGTATTTCCTTATAAATACGTGAATTTTTTTCTAAATCGGTAAAACTAGAAACATCCATCACATACAAATGAAGTTGATTTGATTACGATATGTGTATATTCATATAAAAATTACTGTTCATTCCATTTATAGCCATATCCACGAATCGCGTTAATACAAAACAAATTTAACTTTGCTCGAAGCCGATTGATATGTCCATCAATAACTCGCAAATCAATCTCTTCAATTTCTGTCGTCCACAATTGTTCTGCAATTGCTTCTCGACTTAATGCAACCCCTTTGTTGCTTAAGAATAATAAAAGTAAATCATATTCCTTTTTTGTTACATCAATAATTTGATCATCTTTATAAACTTCTCGTTTTCTTGTATTCAAGACAATTCCTTCTTCTTGTGAAATCAACTCTCTTGGAGTAAAAACTTGTTGATATTCTCTATTTAGAATTTCTACAATATATTTTACCGCTACCTCAATACTTTTTTGTTTATTTATAAATTGATCAATTCCACTTTCAATCGCTCGAAGTTCTACAGCTTCATCTAAACATTTTGTTAAGAGGATGCTATGTAATGTTGGCATAATCCCCTGTAATATTCCAACCAATTGAAATCCGTCCATATTTTCGAATTTATATTCGGAAATTACTAAATCATATGGTTTTTTTATAGCCATCGAAATCGCTTTAACCGGATCACTAAAACAATCAACTTTATAGCCTTCTTTCTTTAACTTCTTTGCTAGTGCTGATGTATATTCTTTCTCATCATCAACTACTATTATTCTTTTTATTTCTGCATGTACCCTCATTATCTCCACAATACCTTTCAACTTCACACTGAAGGCACAAATAACACTAACCAAATAGTAACAAACAACACGTAAAATCTCAAAGGAATTAGGGTTTATTTTTCATTGTTACTCTATGTATGTAAAAAGACAATGGAATTTAACTTCCACTGTCTATATTTATGCTGCAATTAATTCTGGTTCTACGTGTTTAGAAATCACTTGTGATTTAGAAACTGAGTTATTTACGATATTTAGTATATGTTCACCCATACGCATTAAGTTTGATAATATATCTACATAAATTGATGCTGCTACTTGGTCTTTACATGAGTAGTCGACGATACGATCAAAATGGCTATCTCTAAATCCTTCTTCAAGTTCTTTTAGTTGTAGATGAATTTCTCCAACTTTTTTTACATTTTCTTCTTTATCGATATCTGCATATACATTCATAGCTGCAGGTAACATTTCTTCTAATAGACTGTACATTTTGTGTAGTTCTGTATTTGCAGTAGTTGAGAATCCTTCTTTTTCATCAAACACTAATTTATAGAATTGAGATAATACAACCGATAAATCGGATATACGTTCTAAGTTTTTAACAACAACATAGTTACGTGAATACTCTTTGGTTTGATCTTTTGCAAGGTTTTGTTGCTGCACAATCACTGATAAGTATTTGGATAATGTTTCATCATACTTATTAACAGTTGCTTCTACTTCTTGTATTTCATCGTAGTCTTCTGAACTCTTGCTTTCAAGGTAACGTTTACTCATATCCATAATGGTTGATGTATTACGACCCATACGTAGCGTATTCTTTCTTGATACCTCAAGTGCTGCTGCAGGTAATGTTTCAATTAAAGAGAAATCTAAGTTATCAATACTTTCGATTTTCGCACCTTGACGATCTTCTCCAGGAATTAACATCTTTAATAGTTTTACACTGTAGCCAACAAACGGTAAGATCAAGATTGTAGATAGAATATTAAAGATTAAGTGTGCTTGGGCAATCCACATTTCTGGTGAACCTTGAATAAAAGAATTCACCCAATCAACTAACCATAAGAATGGCACCATTAAAATCATTCCTAAGATGGCACCGACGATATTGTACACCGCATGGAACCATGCAGCTCTACGACTTGATACAGTCCCTCCAGCACCCGCAATGATTGCAGTAAGTGTTGTACCTACATTTGATCCAAAGATGAATGCAGCACCTGCTACAGGCGTAATAATCCCTGTGGTAAATAGTTTTGGACAATCCCACAACCGCTGCAAATGATTGTAATACTGCAGTAGCAATGGTTCCACCTAATAATGCCAACCATGGATTTTTTCCTAAGAATACCATTGCATCATTAAATATTGCAGTATCCGCAATTTTAATTAATTCATCTCCCATAATTTGAAGACCTACAAATAATAAACCAAATCCAAGGAATACTTTTCCTAAATATGTCCACTTTTTCTTTTTTACTAGTAACATCAAACAAACACCAATAAAGATAATATAGTATGCATAATCTTCAATAATCATACCAATCATAATCGATGTAAAACAACTACCGATGTTTGCCCCAATGGCTTGTTCCAACTTCATTAATCCAGCTCTAACTAACCCTATAGAAATCACTGTTGAAGCAGTTGATGATTGAAGGGCTCCAGTAACAATTGTCCCTACAAGTACAGCCATAAATAGATTGCTCGTATATTTTTCAATATAGTCACGAATCTTTGATCCAGCAATACTTTTGAGTCCCTCACTCATTGAATCTATTCCATAAATAAACAATGCTAAACCACCTAAAACCAGTACAGCAGACTTAATAAACTCAGCGTTTAAAAAATTCATACATACCTCATTTGCGCTTATAAAATTGCACTGTTTAAACAGTACACATTGAAACATATGGTATCTTTTTATTTAACAAATATTTACATTGTTAACAGAAAATTAACAAAACCCCTGGATAACTATATTTAACGATAAATAAAGCAGTTATGAGTATATATATAACAAAAAAAGAGTGACCATTTCTGATCACCCTATGTAAGCAATATACATTTGGATGGGCGGTGTATCCATCATCTCAGATACCTATCACTAGGTGTGTAGAGAACCATTTTCTACTTCAAATATATACTGCTAATCACCATTTTTGGTATCTAAAATATACTATAGTTTAATTTGTTTGTCAAATATTTGACTCTTGAACTCAGCATAATAAAGATATGGAATAAAAACTGTCAATTCAATTAACAACTACCTCAAAAATAACTTGACACACTATAATCACTTTTATTATTATAACTTTCACTTATATTTTTTTAAGCGTCCACTATGCAGTCTTCTTATTATTTTTTCTTCTGGAACATCATACACACTTGCCACATACCAACATCCATGTTTATTATCTAGTTTCATAGCAACTAGTATATTATCGTCATATCTTTTTATTAATTCTATGCTATTAGAGTGTCTTGCATTTTGACCAATATATGTTGGATCATGTAATATTTCTTCTATCTTATCTAAATAACATAGACAATTACTGTGATTATTCTTTATCAAATGGTGTTTCAATCCATTTGACTTAACAATGTCATATATTGGAAAATTTGTATTTAAAACTGTATTATATTTTTGTTTAAAAAGTCCAACTTTTATTGATTTATCCATAACTAAATTATATGTTTCAGATGTTATTTTTTCAATAAGAAAATGAAATGTATACAGTGAAAAGATGACACATCAAACGACATGTCATCTTCAATCTAATATTAGAATTTATAGTGGATTTCATCTTTATACAATTTGTATAATTCTTGATTACTTTGATCTCCACCATCTAAGTTTGCACTATAGAAAATTGGTGGTTTTTTCATACCTGTATCCACTAGTTTTTGTGTAAGACTCGCTACAATTGCATGCATCATACTTGAAGCAATAATTGTGGATGTTGGTGATACTTTTTGCTCGAGTCCCTCAATACTTACACAAGCATCTCCAATATCCCCATGATTATCTAATACGATATCTCCATATTCAAATAATCGTTTTCCATTTGGATGACGTGATGTTGTTGATTTTGAATATACTACATTTGTAATTACGATAATGTGGACACCGGCTGCTTTTGCTACTTCTGCAACATCTAATGCAACTGGATTTCTTCCTGATACAGAGTGGACAATTAAGACATCCCCTTTTTTAAAGTTTACTTTACTATTAGCAAGAGCTGTCCCGTATCCAACTGTACGTTCCATTTGTGAAGTTAGCGTAATTGGTGATGTATCTAACATCATCTCACGTCCAAAAATCGGATTAAATAGCATAAGTCCACCTGCACGATAAAATAACTCTTCACTTATAATTCCTGCATGACTTGCACCAAAGGTATAAATACTGTTCTTTCTTTGAATACACTCATATAGTAGATTTACACTCGCTTCCATTCCATCGTGTTCTTTTTCTTCAACAAGTTTTAATAACTCATTGATGTTATCAAAATAGGCAAATTTCATAGACTATCCAATTACACAAATAAGCGTGCAAACAATCCTTCTAGAATACCCCATAGTGAGAAATCTTGTCCTCCATATACAAGCATCCATTGTTGGATCGTATCGTTAAAGAAGTATGCTCCAAACCCAACAAGAAGAACCATGATAATACCACTCACTGCTGCTCCCATAATACATCCACGAATTCCACCTGTGGCATTCCCAATAATTGCCGCACATCCAATTTCAAAGAAACAAGTGAATGTTAGTGGAATAATTACTGTAGGGAACATTCCTGCAGTAAGAATAATCGTAATTGTTGATGTAATCATCGCTACGATAAATCCAATAATTAATGCATTTGGTCCATAAGGGAAGATAACTGGTACATCTAATGCTGGGATTGCACCAGGTACGAATTTCTCTGCAATTCCTTGGAAAGCTGGCACGATTTCTGCAATTAACATACGTACCCCTTGTAACATAATCGTAACCCCTACACCAAAGTAAATTGCGTGTGTGAAAATGTAACTAAATGCTGTTGTTCCTGATTCTGCATATCCCCATACAACTGCAGGATCCATTCCATTACCTTGTAAGATAAAGTACATTACAATATATGTAATCGCAATTACAATAGATCCAGTAATTGATACTTCACGTAAGAAACTTAATGAACTAGGAATATTTAAATCTTCTGTTGATTTTGCTTTGTTTCCAAATGCTTTTCCTAATAACCCTGAAATTACAGATAATATCGTCGTTGGGTGACCAATTGTAAATGAGTCATCTCCAGTTACTTCTTTTACAAATGGACGCATTAAGTTTGGTGAAACTACCATATATACTGCAGTAAATAAACCTGCAATAATTACTAATTTTGTTCCAGTAAGTCCTGCATTTACTCCGGCAGCGATAAATACAAACGGGAACCAATATAACATGTGTCCTGTTAAGAATACAGATTTAAATCTTGTGAATCTAGCAACTAATAGGTTGATCCCAAATCCAACCAACATTACAATTCCAATTTCTGTACCATATAATGCACCGATATCTACATTTGTTGATTCTACTGCTGTAGGCATGATGGAATTAAATGCTGTTGCAATTCCATCAATCGAGTTTCCTGTAATTAATCCTGTCCCTGTTGATAATACAAAGAATCCCATTGCGGTCATTACCGTACCACGAATTACTTCTGAAGCGGATTTCTTTTGCAATAATAAACCAATACATGCAATCAATCCTAGAAATATTGCACCCTGTCCAAATATTTCCTTAATAATAAAATTAAATACTGCCATATTATATACTCTCCTTTTTCTATCTCTTATTTAATCGTTTCAAAATAGGCTAAACTTTTTTCTTCTACTTCTTTTTTGTCCATAAAGTTGTTGAATACAACTAACGGTACTTTTGTTCTTTCTGCAATACGTTCTGCAAGTTCTTTAGAGATGAAGATTACATCACATTCATTAGAACAACATGTTCCAACATCTCCGCAAAACGCATCAATTTCAATTCCGTGTTTTTTAGCTATTGCTTCTACATTCATTTTTAACATTAGTGAAGAGCCACAACCAAAACCACAAACTGTCTGAATTTTATGTTTCATAATGCCTCCTTTCTATTTTCCATCTGTATTTATGATGTCGTATAATTCTTGTTCACTAGTACAATCACACATCCGCTGAATAATCGTTTCATCCATCAAAATATTTGCAATCTTTTGTAAGCGATCAATGTGTGATGTCTTATCGATACAAGCCATACAAATCAGTACTTTTACTGGATCGTTGTCACAGTCAAAACAAACCCCTTCTGGAAATGTCGCAATCGACATTTCTGATTGATGTACGCTGATACCCGGAGCAGCATGTGCTAAGGCAAAGTGTGGCATAATCACAATATACGGTCCAAGCTCTTTTACACTTGTGACCATGTTATCTACATATTCCATATCAATCGCATGACTTTTCACTAATGGATGTCCTGTCAATCGAATCGCTTCTTCCCAAGTATTTGCTTTTTGATTGATTAGTATATGATTCATTCGTATAATTTCATTCATTTTAAGTCCTCCATTAATCATGCATGTCTAAAATCATTTCTTTAGTTATTTCTTTATGTTCAAGTTGTTTAATATTCCATTCTTTCTCTAAAATATATGCAATATTCAACAAATCATTTTCTTGTTTATTTTCGATTCCTAAGATTACGATATTACGAACTAGTTTTGGATTGTTGTATCCAAACATCACTGGATGTTTTAGTACCAACATCGCTGTACAATTCTGATAAATTCCATCATCTACACCAGCATGGATATATGCTGTTTCTGGTGTCATCACCATATACGTCCCATATTCATTTACCGCATAGATCATAGTTTCTACATACGTTTGTTCAATATATCCTTTGTGTAGTAATGGTTTTGCAGCTAACTGAATCGCTTGTTCCCATGAGGCTACACGATCAACAATTTGAATATGTGAACGTTCAATGTAATCACTAATATAGTGTTTCTCTAACTTCTCAATTGCAGGTGCAACTGAATTAATAAATGACGAACACATCTTTGCATAAGAGAATTGATACAACGTATTCTTTATTCTTTCAATATCGACTTGATTCAACATCGCGTTTACTTGAATCACTGGAATCTCTTGTGCTTCAAAATCACTAGTTGAAATAATTAAATCGATATCTTCTTTTTGTATATAGTCTTGTGCTTGTTTTTCACCAATTGGCCCAATGATACAAATCTCTGGTAGAAACTGTGAAAGTCTTGATTTCAAAATTGAACTGGTTGCTAAACCAAACGAACAAACCAACAATACATTCACTAGATTTTGTTCCTTATTTCCAGTTTCATAAATTGAGGCAATGTACATCGCAATATATGCAATTTCATTTTCATCAAAAGCTAGATTATAATCTTTTTCAATTTTATGTAATTGCTTGCGTGTGAATTCATAGAATAGCGAAATCATCATTTGTGTTTGATCAACTAAGTCATTTTTCACTTGAAGATTATTTCGACAACGATGAATTGCAGTTTTTAAATGAAGAGTTAATCCATCTATCATTTCCTGAACTGCTTCTTTTTCTAATGGTTGTAAAGCTTGTAAGGAATCTACTAAATACATGGAGATTTGATATGCTTCATCATTTTCATTTGTATCTGTATGAAGTAAATCTGATAACTGACTCATTCTTTCACTGATCATGATTGTACTCATATATAAACGTTCTTGTTTGTTTGAAATATATGGTGTTAAAAAAGATACAAAGAATGGCAAACTCTCATGTGTTGGTGTTTCTGGAAATTGAAAGTCTTCAGCTAATTCTTGCTTGTGTTTCATACGCAGGAAGAAAAATAAGATAATATTGGTAAAACGCTCTCTATTTTTGAATACAATGTTATATTCATTTTCCAATTGATTAAAGATATCTTCTACCTTCTTTTGAAGCATTCCAGTTTCATCATGAATCGTTAGTAACTCTTTGATTTCATTTTGATACGTTCCTTGGTTGTTGATTTGCATAAACATCTTACGAATATCAATTTCACTTCCAAACAATCGCAAGCCAACACCTTGTATTTTCTCAACAGAGATGTTGTATCCACCAAGTTCCTGTATCACTTCATCAAAATCATTAACAATGGTTTGTTTTGACACAAAACAGAAATCTGCTAGTTCTTGAAAGGTGCTAATTCGTGGTAGACACAAATACACCTTCATTAAATCGTTACGTTCTGATTTTGATAATATTCGCATACATGGTTCATCAATATCTTTTTGAATTTCACGCATCGTATTATCTAGACAGTTTATGAAAACACCTACCCCTGATTTCTTGATAAGTTCAATATTCTTTTCGTCTAGAAAATATTCAATTTGCTTCATGTCATTACGAATGGTTCGATTACTTACATTTAGCTTTTTCGCAATTTCATTGAATGTGATGTAATCACTTTGCTTTGCCAAAAGTGTAAGAATCTCTTTTTGCCGTTTTGTTAGAACTATCATCTTTTATCTCCTACCTTCATTATATGAAACCTAAAATTATTGCCAATAAAAAAAGTTTACCTTACTTGTGGCAAACTTTATTCTTTTATTCATTTTTTTACATTATTTTGTTGAATACATCATATTTTCTATCACTCTATTTATAAATTTGTACTTTTAAAGCGATTATTTACCTCTTTACATAATTATGCTATAATTATGTAAAGAGAGGAGCTTAACGATATGCCAATTATTGTACCTATTAAAGATTTGCGAAATACAACTGAAATTTCAAACCTTGCACATAAGGAAAATCAACCAATATTTGTTACCAAAAACGGATATAGCGATTTAGTAATAATGAGTAGTGAACTATATGATAAATTTGCCAGAATAAATCGTATTGACCAAGCTATCTATGAATCTGAACAAGAAATCACAAACGGAGCAGAACCTGTTGATGCGAAAACAGTTTTTGCTGAATTAGACAAAAAGTATTTTGGAAAAATATAAAGTAGTTATTTCACCTAAAGCTATAAAAGAATTGGAAAGCATTTATGATTACATTACACATACGATATTAGCTCCTGAAAGTGCAAAAAAATTAACAAACCAAATCAAGCACGACATTTTGAATATGTCAACATTTCCGATGTCTCATCAAGATCGCATTGAAGGAAATTATGCAGGAAAGAACTATAAACAGTTACTAGTTGATAAGTATATTGTTATTTTTCGTATCAATGAAATAGATAAAACTGTGCTCGTCGTTACCATACAATATCAAGGACGAAACATATAAAAACAACAGACAGGTTTAATTCAACTTAATCAAACTTGTCTGTTGTTTTTTCTTATTTAGTGTTTCCCCAACAAAAATGAACTTAATGATTCTCTTTTTGAGGTACTCGATATACACTGAATAACACAAAATTAGCTAACATACATAACATCACAATCCATATATTCAAATCCATTAGGTTGGTTTGCAACTCTCTTGATCCAAATGAAAACAACAAAGCAAATAACGTAATCATTATAGAAAGTGCTGAAATCGTAATGAATATTCTTGTTGTTTTAAGCAATCGATGATTGTATTCAATTGCATTCACCATACGTGTATCATCTTTTAAGAACTCATCAATTGTTAGATCCAGACACTTAGCTATTTTATATAATTCATATGCCGTAGGAAATAATACACCAGCTTCCCAGTGTCTTACAATTCCTTCTTTTACATCAATGTGTTTTGCAAACTCTTGTTGCGTGTATCGCTTATGTTCACGAGCAATTCTTATTCGATTCCCTGTTTCCAATGTTCCTCCCTTACTTCATTTGTCACATTACCTTCATCAATAGATAATTCATAATATAATACCGTATTTGTCATCGTCACATAAGGTATTACATAAAACGCTGCTAAACCACAAGTAACTACACATAGTAGTTGCCAAAAGTAAAATGACAAGTTTAGTGCAAAGATATCTAGTTTGATTCCCTTTGTCAGTTCTGCTGAATATCGAAGAGTTTTAATAATTCCTAAGTTTGGTTGATCTACAGCGATTTGTCTAACAAATGTGTAGCGATATAGTAGATATATTCCAGGTATAAAAAGTGTAATCGTTCCAATGCATACAAGTAATCCTACTACTAGATTTTTCAAGGCATACATACACACCGTCTTTAACTTTGTATCAGAAAATGTATATACTTCCTCTTTTGCATACTTGACGTACATATTCATAATAACCACAGATAGATACAGTAGAAATAGGATAAATCCAATACTCAGTAAAATAGTGATTCCTCGTTGGCGATTTCTACTTGCAATCATACCAAAAGCAAAAACATACATTCCTAAAAAAGCGACAATAGAGAAAAACTGTAGTGCGATAATATTCGCTAAGTTTCCTTTTAGTCGCTTTTTTGCCTTTTCTTTTAACTCTTTTCTAATAAACATTCGTTCCCTCTCTTTCATTACTTAATCCACACACGATGTATATCATACCATAAATCATACAGAAGGCATATGCTATAAAGGCAGTAAAGAACCACTAATACAGTGGTTCTGTTGACAATTGATCATATAGTACAGCTTTTGTTACTAGGATATATGGAGCTAGTAAAATCATAGCTATACCAAATGTACAAATGATTATTATGTAACGCCAAGCAAATGAAAGATCCAAGATAAATAAATCAAATTCAATTCCTTTTGTCAGTTCGAAAGAATATTTTATCGTATCTACTATTCCTAATTTTGGCTTATCAACCGCAATTTGTTTTACAAACATTAGGCGATATGCTAGATACACTCCAGGAAATATAAATAACAATAAACCAACCCCAATGATGCAACAAGCAACTAAGTGTTTCGTAATAAACGTATATGATTCTGATTCATCAATAAGTATTAAAAATGCATCTTCATTCTTTGCATACTTTACAGTTTTTTTAGTTCTTCTTTCTACAAAGAACGAAAGTAGCATAACGAGAATAACAAAAATAATTACGATTACTACTGTTGTGTTTTTAATTTTTGGTTCTATTAGTAGACTAATTACTATCGATAGTACAAATAACAAAGTCCAGCAAAAATATAAATCGATAAGCATGAATTTTCTTTTTCCTTTTATTTGTACTTTTGCTTTTTCTTTTACTAAAATTCTTGAAAACATAGAGTCCCCCATTTTACATCACACACCCTTTTGATATCATACCATTTTTTAATATATACAAATTAAAAAAAGCACATTCCTTATAAAGGAACATGCCAAACTTATGCTTCAATTTTTGAGTTTTCTTCTTTCAGTTTTGCTGTTGAACGCTCTAGACAAGCACGTAAAGCATATGCTACAAAGGCAGTAAAGAACCACTAATACAGTGGTTCTGTTGACAATTGATCATATAGTACTGCTTTTGTTACTAAGATATATGGAGCAAGTAAAATCATAGCTACACCAAATGTACAAATGATTATTATGTAACGCCAAGCAAATGAAAGATCCAAAATAAACAAATCAAATTCAATTCCTTTTGTCAGTTCGAAAGAATATTTTATCGTATCTACTATTCCTAATTTTGGCTTATCAACCGCAATTTGTTTTACAAACATTAGGCGATATGCTAGATACACTCCAGGAAATATAAATAACAATAATCCTGCACCAATGATATAACAAGCAACTAAGTGTTTCGTTATAAACGTATATGATGCAGATTCATCAATAAGTATTAAAAATGCATCTTCATCTTTTGCATACTTTACAGTTTTATTAATTATTTTTGCAACAAAACATGAAATCATAACAATAAAAATAGCAACAATACTTATGGTTAGTGTTACGTTTATCACTTTTGGTTCTGTTAGAAGACAAATTGCTATAAAAAGTGCAAACAGTAAAATCCAGCAAAAACATAAATCGACAAGCATGAATTTCGTATTACTTCTTTTTTGTACTTTTGCTTTTTCTTTTACTAAGATTCTCGAAAACATAGAGTCCTCCCATTTTACATCACACACCCTTTTGATATCATATCATTTTTTGATATATACGTATAAAGAAAAAAGCACATTCCTTATTAAGGAACATGCCAACTTATGCTTCGATTTTTGAGTTTTCTTCTTTTAGTTTTGCTGTTGAACGCTCTAGACAAGCACGTTCTGCAATTGTTAATGGAATTTCTAGAATCCGTTCAATTCCTTGACTACCTACAATACAAGGCAAACTTAAGGCAACATCATGTAATCCATATTCTCCATCAGGCACATTGGAAATCGGTAATACGCTTTTCTCATTTAATACAATACATTTAATAATTCTTGCGCATGCAGCTGAAACTCCAACATTTGTATATCCTTTTAATTGTAATATATCAAATCCAACGGAACGCATTTCATTATAGATTTCTTCTTTTACGAGTTTTGTTTGGAAGGTTGTATTTAAATCTTCAAATGGGATACCTGCAATATTCACATCACTCCAAGTAACAAATGCACTTTCTCCGTGTTCTCCTAGAACATATCCATGTACATTCTTGCTATCTACACCACAGGTTTCACCTATAATCTTACGTAGACGTGCTGTATCTAATAACGTACCTGTCCCAATCATTTTATGACGTGGATAATCAAATGCATGTTGCCCATAATAAACTAATGCATCAAGTGGATTACTGATCACAATGATAATGGCTTCTTTTGTATATTTTGTGATGTTCGTCATTACATCATGCATTACTGCAATATTCTTATTTAACAGTAAACTACGATCCATCGTATTTCCTTTAGTAATACTTGGACCAGCTGACATCACAATAATATGTGCATCTTTACATTCACTATAATCACCTGTATGAATGTTCACATTACTGCTATATGCAAACGCTGTTGTATGCGATGCATCAAGCACTTCTCCTTGGGCTTTTTCTTTATTCATATCAATAAGAACGATTTCATTTACAACTGCTTCTCTTAATACTGCAGAAAGGGTTTGACTACCAACCATACCTGCTCCGATAATTACGACTTTTCCTTCTTGAATTGCCATCCTATCATCCTCCTAGTTCTAGGTTTAGTATATCAATATGTGTGTCTAAATTCTATTGGAATACAACTTTTTCAAAAGAAAAGTGATGCCGTAACATCACCTATTCAAACAAACAACAATCGCCTTCACAGACTTCTGGTTTCTTTTCTTTTTTTATTGGTGCATCATCCATTTCAAGTAATGCACGACGTAGTGTATCTTCAAAACGATATTCTGGTTGTGCACCATAAATTGGATAACGATTGTTGATCACAAAAAATGGAACACCCGATATATTTTGTTCACGTGCACTATCCAAATCTTGAATGACTGAATATGCATAATCACCAGAATTTAGTACAGCTTTTACTGCATCTTTATCCAAACCTACTTCTACAGCTAGTGTAGTTAACACATTATAATCTGCAATATCTAATCCTTGTTCAAGACTTGCTTTTAATAAACGATCTTGTAACTCTGTAGCCTTGTTTTGTGTTGTTGCATACTTTACTAAACGATGTGCATCAAAACTGTTTGCGACAATCAATTTGTCATAATGCATCGTCAATCCTTTTTCTTGTAGTCTTTCACCTAATTCTTTTTGTGATTCAAGTAATTGCTGCAATGAAATTCCTTTCATCTTCGCAAAGTGTTCTAAATCAATTGGGTGTGATTGATCAATATTTGGATCTAACTGAAAACTATGGTAACGAATATCAACATCATCTTGTAGATGTAACGTTTTAATTGCTGCTTTTAAATTCTCTTTTCCCAGATAACAAAATGGACATGCATAGTCACTGTACATATCAATAGTTACTTTCATAAACGCCCTCCTTTAGCTATAAATTTATAAACCTATAAACTCTTTGTTTATAACTTTTACCGCTTTGGTTGGTGTTATCTTAGTATTGGATAGACATTATGTCAATTGATGTAACCAGGATGTTGTAAATATCACTTTATCTATCCATTTTATACTTCAATAGCTAGTTTTTCTTGAATCTTATATTTGCATATTTGTGCTTTGCGTACTATCGCTAATGTATTTCCATTTTCAATAATCCATTCAAGTAAGTCCATACATTTCTCATATTGACCTAAATGATATAAGCATTCACTTTCTAAACTTTTCAGACTAATTATCGAAAGCTTTGATTTTGTCTTTTCATACTCGCAAAATTCATCATGTAATTCATAAAGATCTTCTAGTGCTTCTGTATAATTCTGTATAATAAATTTTCGTTCTATCATGAGTATTTTTTTACTGTATATCATTTCTTTATCATTCTTAAGGCGTTTAATGATGCGATCGCAATATTCAATTTGTTCTTTGTATAAACTATCATTTACATTATTATCATATGCATTTCTTGAATAATACATTACTTTATATTGGAACATTCCTCTATACATATAGTATTCTTTCAACATTCTATCAAATTCTATTACATAATCACCACATTGAAGTCCACACATATAGCAATACATAACAGCAATCGAACTACAATTTCTTTCAATTACTCGATACATAACACAATATAAATATGCATCGCATTCTTCTGACAAAACATTCTCTAATAACTCGCTGGGTTTGAATGAACTTTTTAATTGAATCTTACTTATATACAAATAATAAGACCAGATAATCAATACTATTGACACTATGAAAACAATCATTTTAATCTCAATAATTTTTGATAGACCATATATAATTACAGTATCTACCAATACAATCAATATTTCGTATAAGTATAATCTTCTGTTTTGAAGTATTATAGTCTTCATTTTTCCAATTTTATCTTGATCAATTTGCTTTTGTTCATCTTTAGTTAAAATGGAATTCATATTTAAATTTAAAATCGAATTAGCAAATAATATACTTTCGATAAGTAACATTGGTATTAACACAAAATGGGCACCAAATTTTGCCAATACAATACACCCAGCTATAAACACTACAAGACAACCTAATACAAATAGTATTAGTGCATTTCCTTTTGATTTGATAATGTGTCGACCAACGTTAGTTACCGTTGCAGCAACACTACCAAGAAGTGCGAAATTACAAAACCATTCAAATAGATTAGCATTATTTGTAGTAAATCCATATACTATAATAAATGTTAGACACGTTACAGCAACATGTTTAAGCAATACTTCTCCTATATTTTTCATTTTCCCCTCTTACTAATTTCTATAAACCACTATCTAAAAACTCTACACACACTACTACTAGAACTTACATTGTTATTGCTTTGTCTTTTATTTACGCACAATGTCACTCGCTAACAAATCTAATATACAAAAGACATAGTTTTTAAACTACTACATCTCTGTTACCTTACTAGGTCAATTTATCAATATTAAAACTTTCGTCACTGGATATCTTAACTATCCAAAAGGTTATAGTTTCTGGCTTGCCCTTATATTCTAAATCCACCTTCTTGGTGTATATTTTTTTGTCATTATATTTAAGTTTTTGATTTCCTTCTACGATTCCAGTATAATATTTTACTTTTGAGGACTTAAACTCCGTGTAATTACTTTTTGGATCGCTTTCATATTGTTTATCTTTTGAAGGGTAAACCATAATTTCTGATTCATTATGTATATAGATAGGTTTAGTTTCACCGTGTGATTCTACAGTTAATCCTGTATCTTCATCAACAATCAATCCGCTTAAGTAAAGAATTTCATCCTCATTTTCATTACTTATTAATGCAATTCCAATCAATGCATCTTCAAACTCCTTATAATCCAAAATTTCTTCTACACGAACCAGTGTTTCGCTTCCTTCTACAAATTCATCTAAACTCTCTTCGAAAGATGGTAAATCGCTCCGGCAGCCAAACAAAACCAGTATTAGCAATAAGAATATACTAGCTTTCTTACCAATTTGATTCATAAAATCTCCTTATCTAATCACAACACTTTTAATTAAGTTATAGCAAGTAATACCGAACATAAGATTTTCTTAACATTCTCTGTTTACTCACTATTTAAAACGCAATTCCAACGAAATAATCATACCATACATTTTTATAAGAATCTTTTACATTTGTCTAGGTAATTGTTTATCTATTTTTAATCAGAGTATTTTAATAACAATACTATTTTCCTTTTCTATAAACATACATAATCACCAGTACTTTCATAAACGTTCTTCTTTAACTGTAATTTTATAAATATTACTGCTTTAGTTGCTGTGAACTTCGTATTGGATAGACATTATGTCAATTGATGTAACCAGGATGTTGTAAACATCACTTTATCTAGCTATTTTATACTTCAATAGCTAGGTTTTCATGAATCCTTTGTTTACGATCTTGCGCATTACGTACCACCACCAATGTATTACCATGTTCAATAATCCATTCAAGTAAGTTCGTGCATTCCTCATATTTACCTAAATGATATAAACACTCACTTTCCAAACTTCTCTGATTAATTAATGAAATCTTTGGTAAAATCTCTTCATATTCATATAATTCATGAATGTTCTCTAGTGCTTCTCTATAACTTTGCTTAATGATTTTTCGTTGTATCACCAGTATTTTTCTACCATATATCCACATTTTATCATTTTTACTACGCTTAATAACGCGATCATAAAGTGCAATTAACTCTGTGTACAAACTTTCACTTACTTTATTATCAAACGCCTTTCTTGAATAAAACATGGTTTTATATTGAAACGTTTTGCTGTATGTTCGGTACGCTTTTAACATTCTATCAAGTTCTATTACATACCCACCCCATTGAAGTCCACACATATAGTTATACATGATAGCAATCGAACTACAATTTCTTTCTATCGCACGATACATAACACAATATAATTTCGCGTCGCATTCTACTGTCAAAACATCATCTAATAACTTAGCAGTTTTTTGAATGTTTTTGCCTTGAATCTTACCTATATACAAATAATAAGACAAAAACAATAAGACTAAGGCAACTATAGCAACACTATTAAAAATTCTTGAAAGACTAAATATAATTCCTGTATCAATCAACGCAATCAAAATTTTGTATGCACATAATCTTCTATTCTGAAGTATTACAATCTTCATTTTATCAATTTTGCCTTGTTCAATTTGCCTTTGTTCATCACTATTCAAAACAGTATTCATATTCAATTTAAAAATCGAATAAATAAATACTATACTTTCAATAAGTAACATTGGTACTAATACAAAAAAGACACCAAATTTCACCAATATAATACATCCTACTATAAATAGTACTAACGCTTTTCCTTTAGCTTTATCAATGTATTGACCTATGTAAGTTGCAGTTGCAATGATACCACTAAAAAGGGCTAAATAACCAAACCATTCAAACTTACTTACACCTATATTATTCTCATAATATGTAGTAAATACATATGCAATAATAAATGTTACACACGTTGCAGTAACATGTCTAAACAATACTTCTCCTATATTTTTCATTTTCCCCTCTTACTAATTTTTATAAACCACTATCAAATAACTCTACACACACTACTACTATAACTTACATTTTATTGCCTTGTCCCTTCCTTACGCGCAACGACATACATAAAACCCTATTTAATCATTTCAAAACTAGATTTAATTTGTCAAATAGTTCTGTTGAATCCAATTTAAGAACGAAGCTAGTTATTATTTTTTTATCTCCATTCAAATAAAATTCAAATACTTCTTTATCTAATTTTACACCATTATATTCCACTGATTCTAGTAGCCCATAACCCATATATACATAATAGTTATAACCATGTCCAAACCAACTATCCAGATTATCAAATAAATAGTATGAATCCTCTAGAAATACAGGTCCAAGTTCTCCAGAACCTGTTGGAGATTGACCTCCAGGTGAGTGACGGCAAGCGAAAATAAGTTCTTCGTTTCCATCATAACTTATTTTTGCAATTGCATAACTTCCTACATCAGTAATTTCCATTTCAGCTACAATCCCCTCATTTTCACATTCTAAATCGTCACAATAGTCCTTTAGATAATCTCTTAATTTGTCATGGGAACTATATACTCTTATACACCCAGTTATAAAAATGAGTGTTGCTAAAAAAACAATTGCCTTCTTCATTCAATCTCCTTTGATTTATACATTACCCGAATAATACATCTAGTATTTGTAACTAATTATAGTTCATATGTACTAATCTATAACTTAACTTAAAATTTCTGCCTATATAAAATATATAGATTTTCTTTCTATTAGTCTTCTCAATATTTGTCCGACATCTCTCCTTAACTTATTATAAATTACCATTCTTCTATACTTTGGTATTATTATAATGTGATATTTGCATCTGTAACTTGTGTGTGATAAATTGTTTGTGTCTTTCATTAGACAATGCACCTTCTTTCTTTATTTATAGTTAGCTGCCAGGCCATCTATAGTATATCGAAATTTGGTGCTTTTTTGGTGCGTGTTTACAACTAGAAGCCTATTACCACTCGCATAGTAAGTGGTATTCTAGCTTCGCTAATAAGAAAAGTATCACATAATAGTCTTATCAACCGTGACACTTTCCTATTCTACAAATGTAAAAGATACTTGTGTAAATCCTGCCAGATTTCATTCGTTGAAAACAATCCGTTTACATCGAATAGACGCACTAAAGTATCTTCTAAGTCCATTATAAACATTTTAGATGATTTAAAACCATATAACGAAACTTTTTCCTCAGTGGCAAGAAGATACAACCTATCTGTTACTAAAGTAGTGGAGTTGTTTGATATTCATGTGCAAGTACAACCAAAAGCACTCACACAACACATCTGTATCAATGAGTTTTATTTCAATCGACATTCGAAATATAAATATGCATTTATGATTATGGATTTCGATAAGAAACTGATTCTTGATATCGTAAAATCTAGAAGATACGTAATCCTGTACGACTACTTTTTCAAGAAACCAAGTTCACAAAAGCGGAACTTCATAATGAAAGACTTGATGACATAGTTGAAGCAATGCGGAACTCTCAGATAAATGAATTTAATAGATGTGCAAATACTCTGGAAAAATGGAAAGAAGAAATACTAAACTCATTTGTATGGTTTGATGGACGACGGTTCTCGAACGGTGTAATTGAAGGTTAAATAATTATATTAAGAAAATTTTGAATAATGCAAATGGTTTTAGAAACTTTGAGAGAGCTCGCAATAAAATCATGTACTCGCAAAATAAGTATGAGTGCTATTCCTTAAGTGAATACAGGACAAATAAGAAAAAGAAAGGAACGAAAAAATAGTCCTCAGTCTTGACTGAAGTCTATTGATTGAACTGATGGTTTTAAACTAATAGAGGGGTAAAGATTGACCCCTCTATACTTTATAACTTTTGTCTAAAACCCCGCTAGTTCTCAAAGCACCTTTTTGCTTATTCATACTAAAAATTTCACAGTGATTTTTTTCATTTGGTATTGTCTTTTGTTTGATCAAAAGCTAAATATTAGCCACATAAATCGACAATGCCCCTTTGATTTCCGATTTCAAAGTCATATATTATTTCTATTTGAAAGTTTTAAAGTCAAGTAAATTTCCATTAAAAGTATCTATATGGAATTTGCGCCCCCAGAAATCAAAACCATATAAGTTTCCTTCTTGTATATCTATAGAAATATAGGGTATTAATTCTTTGCTCTCAATGCCTTTGGGTAAAGAAGAACTTATACGCCATTGAAATATACCTGAGGAATTATAACAAAGGATATTACAATCTTCTTTTTCTGTAAGTTTAATCCCTCTAGGGATATCTAATAAAATAAATATTTTATCTCTTAATTCTTTAATATCCTTAATTGGATAGTCCATATAAATTTCAATGTTATTTATAATGATTTTATTTTCTTCAACATTATATTTTGAATTCATTTATTATCTCCAATCTATTATTTTTCCGAGTTCTTTAAATTCACCTACCCATGCACCTTTCATATCAATTTGAATACCACCACCGGAGTATCCAAAATTAGGTGCTACCTCACCTATATGAATATTGGTTCCTGCATCTAATTTCACCTCTGCAACATAAACAGGCTCATATGGTAATGCATATTTTGCTTGGATTTCAGCAGGAGTAAGATTTTTTATATCTTCTGCCTTCATTACAAATCCACCTTCCAATTTTGTGTTTACACCATCATAAACACGAACAAATGTTCCATCTTTGGTAAGGGTACCATCAATTACAACATCACCAGCATTATATGGTGGCTCACTGTATCCCTTGTTTTTCCAGAAATCATTTACATTATCAGATAATTCTATTTTATTGTACTTAACTTTACCATCAAGTGATCCTGTTAACATCTCATCTAAATCATCATAAACACTACCCGAACCGACTGTACCCGAGTCCTTAACTACCTTATTTATATTTTTATTAGTTATCTTTCCAAGTCCATACCCAGCACCCATTGCTGTTCCAATTGTAATCAGGGCTCGAAGTTCATCCGGTGCACCTAATGCTCCGGCTACTGCTCCTGCTCCCATACCGGCTGCACCAGCTGCCATATCTAATGCTACTGCCTTTCCTAATCCAACTGCCGTTGCTTTTAGTCCACTTCCTACAAGCCCAACTCCAGCAAAAGCTAAACTTCCTATACTTATTATACCATTAATTAAGGCTGCATCGCGTTCTGCTTTTGTATAGATTTCTCCAGTAATAAAATCTTTACCTGTAAATATTCCAACAATAGATACAATACCTACTATATCTAGTACATCACTTACTACATTTAGCCATCCTGCATCCACACTATGACTAATGTCTGCTCTATGAATAAGTTGATCAACATATTCACTATACTTCAAATCCGGATTCGCCTTACTTTGTTGGTCAAACTGTTCCTTATATAAATCTTTGAATGTCGGAATACTGCTACTTCCTTTTACCCCACTAGTCTTCAACATATCTTCAATGCTGATTTTGTTTTTTACTTCCTTAACTACTTCAGCTTTTGTTTGATGTGTATATGGATCTGTAATATAAACCGTTTTTTCTGTTTCAATACCTGCTGTGTTTTTCACTTGATATTTTGAGTCATCCAAACGGATTTTTTCCAAACGTTCCAGAACTCCTGTTGGTCCATTTAATTTTTTGTAGAATGGATCATCGATGTACTCATCAATATAATCAATGATTTTTGTAACATACCCAGATATAGTTGATAAGCCATACATAGCAGTATTCTTTTTTTCATTTAAATTACTATAACTAATTTTCGCAATATGTGGTAACCTTGCAAACTCAGCATTAATTCTATTTACTGGTCCATCTAAATCAAGACTGATAAGATTTGACAACATCGCATTATTTTTTACTTCATTGTCTTCCCATCTTGTACATACAATTTTGGTTTTTGTCATGCTGTTGTGCCTCCTTGATTACTATCTTTTTCAAGGGAAACTTTTTGTAATGCATCGGCATCGATACCATAGTCATCTTCAAGTATCTTTCGATACTCTTCCTTATGCTCAACAATATAATTAAAAGAGATTTTATCCGCTAACTCTTTATCTTTTTCAACCATTGCTTCCCATGCTTGGTTGATATATTCTGAGCACATTGAGTAAAAATTCATAAGGTTATCAATATGTGTAGACAGTGTTGCTGTAGCATTCGCTATCTCTTCATTTATTTTATGTAACTGGTTGCAGCAATATTCTTCTTTATTATGCACTATAAATCTTTTGTTATTACTATCAATATTAAATGTACTATTTAACAACTTTAAAACTTATTAATTCTCCGCTATTTTGATTAATACAATAATTTCTACCATAGAAGTCTACTCCCCTTAGTTCATTATTTTCAGTTATTCTTATTGCTTCAAAAGGAAGATTATCCATATTAGGAAACTGTTTTAATGGTATATTTTTCACTATCCATATAATATCTAAATCCAAATTAACACAAATAATATTGTCAATTTCTTTTCTTGTTAGATTTATTCCCATAGGTATCTCTAGTAATATAAAAATTTTATCATTTCGCTGTATATATTTTCTAATATTATATTCAAATTCTTTTTTCTTTTTGTTTACTTCTATTACATTTTTATTTACTTTTATCATTATTTATCACTCCAATTTGTATTTTTTCCGATTTCTTTAAATTCTCCAACTAATAAAATCAATTTGAATAGCTCCACCAAGATAACCAAAAAGACTATTTGCTTCACCCATATTGATTTTTATGCCTGCCAGTAATATAGCTTTTCTCCAATATAGGCTCATATGTTAATGCATATTTCATCTAAATTTGAGTAGGGGTTAAACCGTTAATATCATCTGCATTCATGACCCAACCACCTCATAATCTAGTTTCTGTAACGCCTAAAACTACATAAGCAGCCTTCTTGCTTACCATATTTTCATTCTTCACATTAAAATG
The DNA here is from genome assembly GCF_004365815.1 of Breznakia blatticola. Lineage (GTDB taxonomy): Bacteria > Bacillota_I > Bacilli_A > Erysipelotrichales > Erysipelotrichaceae > Breznakia > Breznakia blatticola. The sequence continues at coordinate 9,191 of NZ_SODD01000026.1, read as the reverse complement.
TACGCAATCAATAAATACGATTGGATAAACCGTGTACACGCTCTATTTTGCCATTCTAAAGCTTTCGGCATAATCTTATCCGTAATTTTACTAATCATAGTAGCACTAACATCAACTCCATAGATGTCTTTTATAGAATCGCTAATATCACGTGTTGACATACCTCTAGCATATAAATTTATGATTTTATGATCAATGTCAGATATATCTCGATTATGCTTTTCTATAACCATTGGATCAAAAGTTGCATTTCTGTCTCTTGGTATATTTAGTTCTATTTCACCTTGTGTAGTTTTTACATTTTTCTTAGAACTACCATTACGATAATTGTCTTTGAGTTCAGACTGGTCGTGTTTCTCATATCCCATGTGCTCATCAAATTCTGAATTAAGCATATCTTGGAGAGTATCACCTATTAGATCTTTTAAAGCATTCGTTACACCATATTCTTCTCTTATCATTTTAATGATATCTTTCTTACTCATATTAAAAATCCTCCTTTGGTAGTTATTTTCATTCTACCAAGGGAGGATACTTTGCACAAAAATTTTTACACCGTCTCTTAAGAAGTTTGGGGTACTTTTCACCCCAACTTATTTACTTGTGTTTTTTCTGCTCACCCCAAGTTTCTGCGATGTACCAAAAAAGGGGCGAAGCCCCTCGGTAATAAAAAACGTCTCATTTTGATGTATACGCAGAGTTCAAAATGAGGCGTTATTTCTATCATTTTCAAATATTATGGGGTAAGCCCTTTTTCGCTTATTGTCCCATGTTTATCCAGTATTTTATTGTTTGTTGACGTTAGCGCAGGGCGGTATTACATCCTCGCCCAGCACCACTCCTTTGGCACTTTGCCGTTGGCGCGCCTGGGGGCAAGGAAAATCATTCACTGCACTTTCATTATTTAAGCATTTCTAAAAAATCTGTGAAATTTCTAGCAACTTTTTTAGTGTCTGGCTTAAACTCATCCGATGTCTCGTGATACCAAATACAAACGTTTGGATCTTTTTTATTTACCCTAAAATCTAAGCAAACAAAATCTCCTGCAAACAATGCTGCAATTGGTATTATTTTCATTCCCAGCTCATCCGGACTATCAGTAAGTCTATCAAATATTTGGGTTATAATAACACCTATGTCAGCCCAACCTTCTTCATAATCATTTTTCAAGTTTCCTAATATACAAAGAAATCTTTCTACTAAATACTCCCTTCCATCAATTGTAAATGCATTTTTCTTAGGTATTGCTCCATTATAATTTTTAATAAATTCTACATAATCTTCTGGCAAACTTATTCTGTAAAATCTTTCAGTTTTTATTATTTGCTCCTTCGAAGGTGAAGGAAGCACATTCATATCACTTCTTTCAAACATTAATAATTCCTCCTATCTTTTTGCATCGGCCCAACCGCCAGGTGCTCTACCGCCTTTATGCCATGTAGAGTTATGAATACCATATTCAACTAACTCCATTCTGCCGGATATTTCGCTATGGTGCCAAGTATACCCTTTTGGTCTAACCCCACCGGGCAACTGTGAGTCTAGATAATCAAATTGTGCTTTATCTCCTTTTAGCCATAAATCTTCTGGTAATTGTTCTATAACAGGATTTCCATTAACTTTATAAATAACATCAGAACTTTCAAAATCAGGGTAGTTAGTTCCTGGCTTCAACTGAATATTTGGTATATAACCATTAGTTTTTGCTAATTCTCGAATTTCTTTCATTTGTTTTGGCGTAAGGTTTTCAGCACCTTCAATATCCATCCATTCCCAACTCTTATTACTTTTAACTTTATCTGCGTAAATCCTTGCATAATCATCTACTACATCATCGAAATTCTTATTTCCTTTAGCAAATCCATTAATATTATCTAAATTAGCACCCGAACCCTTACTAGCTTTATTTATATTTTTATTGGTTATCTTTCCAAGTCCATACCCAGCACCCATTGCTGTTCCAATTGTAATCAAGGCACGAAGTTCATCTGGTGCACCTAGTGCTCCAGCTACTGCTCCTGCCCCCATACCAGCTGCACCAGCTGCCATATCCAATGCTACTGCCTTTCCTAATCCAACTGCCGTTGCTTTTAGTCCACTTCCTACGAGCCCAACTCCAGCAAAAGCTAAACTTCCTATACTTATTATACCATTAATTAAGGCTGCATCGCGTTCCGCTTTCGTATAGATTTCTCCAGTAATAAAATCTTTACCTGTAAATATTCCAACAATAGATACAATACCTACTATATCTAGTACATCACTTACTACATTTAGCCATCCTGCATCCACACTATGACTAATGTCTGCTCTATGAATAAGTTGATCAACATATTCACTATACTTCAAATCCGGATTCGCCTTACTTTGTTGGTCAAACTGTTCCTTATATAAATCTTTGAATGTCGGAATACTGCTACTTCCTTTTACCCCACTAGTCTTCAACATATCTTCAATGCTGATTTTGTTTTTTACTTCCTTAACTACTTCAGCTTTTGTTTGATGTGTATATGGATCTGTAATATAAACCGTTTTTTCTGTTTCAATACCTGCTGTGTTTTTCACTTGATATTTTGAGTCATCCAAACGGATTTTTTCCAAACGTTCCAGAACTCCTGTTGGTCCATTTAATTTTTTGTAGAATGGATCATCGATGTACTCATCAATATAATCAATGATTTTTGTAACATACCCAGATATAGTTGATAAGCCATACATAGCAGTATTCTTTTTTTCATTTAAATTACTATAACTAATTTTCGCAATATGTGGTAACCTTGCAAACTCAGCATTAATTCTATTTACTGGTCCATCTAAATCAAGACTGATAAGATTTGACAACATCGCATTATTTTTTACTTCATTGTCTTCCCATCTTGTACATACAATTTTGGTTTTTGTCATGCTGTTGTGCCTCCTTGATTACTATCTTTTTCAAGGGAAACTTTTTGTAATGCATCGGCATCGATACCATAGTCATCTTCAAGTATCTTTCGATACTCTTCCTTATGCTCAACAATATAATTAAAAGAGATTTTATCCGCTAACTCTTTATCTTTTTCAACCATTGCTTCCCATGCTTGGTTGATATATTCTGAGCACATTGAGTAAAAATTCATAAGGTTATCAATATGTGTAGACAGTGTTGCTGTAGCATTCGCTATCTCTTCACTTGCCTTACCTTCATACATAACTTCTCCATCACCTACAGGCCGTATTGGACTATTTGATGGTATTGCTTGTTTGTTTGGTCCAAACAATCCAGACATTTTTGTCATTATTGATTCAGCAAGTTGTTTTCCAATAATACTACCTTCTGATGCACTCATAAATGCTGCACTTTTATTGAAATCATTTTGAGCACTCGCAAGTCTTGCAACTAAATTACTAAACTCCATTGCAATTTCATAACTCTCTTCGCCGATTGAAACTTCAACACCTTGAGTACTTGTAACTCCTGTAACATCACTCATTGCGATCACCTACTACCTCAAGAATATCGATTAAGTCTTGTCGTATATCTTTCGGCCCTTTTTCTTTACTTGTTTTACGTAAATGGTTGTAGCAATATCCCTCATTATCACTCATATAATATGTATAAAAGTTTTGTAGTTGTTCTTCTTGATAAACTTGGATAACTATCATATCTTTCCATTCATCATTTTTACTATTTACATACTCTGTGTATTCATCAAAACTACAATCCTTTTCTTCATTTCCAAAGTAACGTGTTTTTTGTTCCTTCTTCAAAAACTCACTATTGCCAACAATTTGTTTTACTATATTTACTCTTTGGATACGTCCTAGATAAATAGTTTCATCTTCATTAATTTCTAAAAAAGTAACTTCATCTTCATCTTTTAATCCAATACGCATTTGATTTATAAATACATATCGTTCACTCGTTTTGTATTCTTCTAACAATTGTGTAATCGCAAACAATTTATCACTCATCTTCCCATCAATAAAAAACTCTTTTTCCGTGAGTGACTCGATTACTTCTTTGGTTACTGCTTCTTCTTGTTCTTGTGGTACTGTTGGAAGTTTGATTCCATGGATCGCTTCACTATCCAATAGTCCGTTTAAGGCAAGAATCTCATTTGTATTTAATGCAATCATACTTTTGAAATCTCCTTATAAGCAGGAATATCATTAACAGATACATTCAAACTTTTCTCTAAGTTTGTTAATGCACTAATTAATGCATCGTAAGGACTATTATTTTTTCCATCTTTTCCACCAGTTACATCACCATGATATAAAATCACAGCATCTAACATATTCAGTAAAACGTCCTTTTGTTTACCCTTCCAACTAATGCCACTATCAATTTTACTTCTTAGTTCAATTGCACTCTTATAAATCTCTTGTAGTTCACTGCGAACATGTCTTTGTTCTTTTATGACCCTCGTTACTACCGCAGGATCAAAAATGTATTTATCTGCACTCATAATTCTCCTCCGCTAGTTAATGTAAACTTCATTTGCACTATATTCTATGTCTTGATTTACTTCTTTTCTACGATAATCCTCGAATTGACTTAACACGTATTCTGCTCTTCTCTTTTTCACCTTTAGTGCATCTATAGCATCTTGATACTTATTATACACAACATTGAAATCTTCTTTACTTTCCCCTATTTTCTTGTAATAAATATCTGTGTAAGACCCTTTAGCTTCTGTATATGTACCTAATTTACTATGAATGGATTTTACATCTGTTTTCAAGGTGCTTAAATTACTTTCCATCTTTGTAATTGTGCTATTGATATCGCAAATTAAATCTTCAAACTCATCAATCATTTCTTGCACATAGGTTTTACTAAACCATCCCATTATTTATACCCCCCTCTACATTAAAACAGAACCCAAGTTAATGGATTCCATTAAACTTATTTTAAATTGTTTTTCTTTTCCCTTCTTGCTTTTTTAATGGCTAAATTATAACACTTTATACATTAGCCTTCAATTAACTTATCATTCTATAACTAATACTTTCTGACTATTCTTTCAAAAACGTAGGTTAATTTACTATGTGCTATTTTGCATGTAAACACTCGCAAAATATAGGTTGATACTAGGTTTATTTTGGCTCGATTGTGATTGAGACAACGTAAGAAGAATGACTATTAATATAGCAACACTTGATGTCACTAGTCAATATTACCCCTTCGAAATTCACGCTGAAGATAAAAAATGACTTTTACCAACCAAGTGTCATTACAACATTTGAGTATATTAACACTCCAAAGTTTAAGTCATTCAAAAGAATTATTAAAAGTATTTTTTGTGTTTAATGGATGAGCCGATTAACTATCACAGCACTTTTGTCAGTAAATTTCATAATAGATATTGATGATTCATTACAAAAAAAGACAGGTATATTCTAAATGATAGTTACTTTCATAAACGCCTTTCTCTAGACAATTGCAAAAAAAATTTACTTACTTAATTTTAATAATATCTTGCTTATATAATACAAATCCGATTCAATCATTCTCTTCAATAATGTCTTTTATTTTCTGAGAGACATAAATCCCTACGAAGTCTTTTTTACACTGAAAAATATCATAATCTCTGCATTATTCAACTCATACCATGTGTATCCACTTGACATTATCTGCTCATTAATTCCCTTAGGAATCCATGTTTTATTGACAATAGCCCTTAACATTACTAAAACTGTTGCTGCTCTATCAAAATTTTGATTTCTAGTTCTCTTGAAATGCCTGAGTTTTTTTACTTCATATTTTGTAAGTTTTATGCTTCTATTTTTTGTCAAGAATTGCAAATTTACTTATTTTACTATATGCCGTTATTTCCTTATTATACTTTGTTCACTTTATTATACTTTGTTCACTTTATAACCTTGAATAATTGCATCATTATATAAAAATGCATCTGTAGATGTCTTGATTACACTTATCTAGATGCATTTTATTTTGATGTTGTTATTTAACTAGAATATTACTTTTTCTACGACTCCATTCTTTTTGGCACCAACTAACATATTTGGTACGAATTCTCTTTCTTTACAATGTAACCACACATTAAGATAGATCACTTTAAACCACTAAACGATAATATTTAAATTTCTGTTTCCGAATTCCTCAATAAATATATTCTCATTAGGAGATAATATTTTTTTTAACTTAAATATTTGCACCCTAGAAAGTGGAGGGCTAAATTTTATATCACTCTTCTTATATTTACAGCCTAAAATTAACGAATATAGTAATTTAATAAAATCAAACCATTTCTTGAGTTGTTCATTAACTCTTTTGTCCTCTAAAAAGGCATCCCCATCAGCATGATAAAACATCATGAGTGCCGTACTTAAATCACAGTAAGGATGATTTATAATTTCATTAGGTATATCAAAGCCATTATCCCAATTATAATTAAACATATATATATATATAATATCGGTATCTTTTATTCCATGTAATGCCTTTATTACTTTATCATCATTTGCTTCATATAATAAATGATTTATAATTCTTTGTTGAGCTTCTGTCATAATCATTTTATCCTCCTTTATTTATAAAACCATCTCTCCCACAAATCAATACTTGCACCTTGCTTAGGATAAAGAGGTAATCCGCTTTTTTGTAATGTGATTAATTTAGATTGCAAATCCAAAACTTGTTTTTGAATAGCGACACTACTTTGTGCTATATCTATTTTATCTAATTCTGAAAGTACAAAATCATTGTATGTAGAATGATATCCTTTATGTCTTGACATTGTACTAATACCATCATCGGTAGTTCTTAAGAACAATCCATTTGATGCATCATCAAAATCCATACCTATTTTCTGAATTACTGGGTGATTCATGGCTTCAGCGGGAATAATATGCTGTGCTTGATAACCGCTCCATTTTGAACCATTAACACCCATATCCCCAAGCATATTCTTACCAAGCTTTGTAGAATTACCACCAGTCACAACTCCATCCATACCTGGAATTAGACGCTCTTCATTCCCCAAGCCCTTAAAAATTTTATCTATCGAATTAAATTCATCTAAACCTTTAATACCTACCTGCTTAAGGTCATCGATATTCTTAACTCCTAAACTTAGTAAATCATCTGTGTTTTTGATTCCTAGTTTTGTTAAGTCATCTATACTTGTGATTCCTAACTTTCCTAAATCACTTGTATTTTTCACTCCATATTTTAGTAAGTTATCTGCTTCTCTTCTTATATCAAGAATCGCATTTCCATTTACTTTGTTGTATGCACTTATTTCATCTAGTTTATTTAATGCTTTTTGATATCGCAAATAGTCATCCATATCCATATTTGGTGGCAATCCATCTGTTAATTTAGAACTTAGATATTTTTCATATCTTGCTGCCTCTGTTGCATCCATCATATCCATGAAGCTTTTCTTGCTATCAAAGATATCATCAATACTTTTATAGGTTGCTAAATCACCTAAACCAATATGTTTTAAATCTTCTAAACTATTTACTCCAAATTTTGCCAAGTCATCTGCATTTTTAATTCCTAGTTTAGCTAGATCATCACTATTCTTTACACCTAGCTTAGCAAGATCATCCATACTTGTGATTCCATGTTTTGCTAGTTCATCTACATTATTAATTCCTTTACTTGCTAGAGTGTCTAAATCAAGTTTGATAGATGGTTTTGCGGTTACTTTACTAAATGCTGCTCCACCTGCTACAGTTGCTCCTGCCATAATAGCAAATGCCAATAGTGGATTACATCCATTTTCTATCAGGTATTGACTACCTAGACCTATCACCATTGCTTGTCCTGTTTCTATTCCTACTTTGATTGTGAAACTTCCTACTTTTGCTGCTGTTGTAGCTCCACTTAGTGAACCAAACGTAGCTATATCAATTCCAATTGATAACAGTCCTCCAACTCCCAACATGACTCTTTCATCATCAGATAGTTTTTCTCCTGTCATAGTTGTTCCAGAACATGCTTCTGCAATATTTTTTATACCACCTACGACAGGTATACAATCTAAGACAAAGCTTAATCCAGATATAAAATCATCCGCTTCCATATCATGTGCAAACTTAGATCCTAGTACTGCATTCATGTATTCATCTTCAGATATTTTATCTGCTTTTATTATACCATCATTTATACCCTTTATGTATTTGTTAAAGTCATCACCTAAGTCGATAATTGTTTTTCCTTTGACAATGTCTTCATAGGATACTTCTACTTTTCTTACTTTTTTTGTCGTATATCCTTGATATGTATTTGGATCTTGTTTGCATAACAAAAGGACCATATCGCAACATAGACAGCCTGCTGTTAATGGTCTTTGTGTTTATTTCTTGTTTCTTATTTACTTTGCATGTAAATTTCACCTACAAGTATTTACATATTATTCCTACTTATTTGTGCTTTCCTCATTTTAATATGTATGCGTAGGGTGGTATTACATCCTCATCCAAACGCACTTCTCAGGCCCTTGCCGTTGGCGCACCAAGGGTAGTAAGTAATAGCCGAAAGAAAAATACACAAGCTACTTTTGATTTAATTATTTGTAATATTCTCATTGTCTCCATTCAATATTGCTTTAACTTCATTGTTTTCTAAAACTACTAAATAATTTTTTGGAAGTACCAAATATTGTATAAATTCTTTATTCAATTTTAATAGCTGATATGCATAGCATGCTTTAAGTTTTGAATTGTCCCCATTCCTAACGCCTATAAACCATCCAGAATCCCCTTTCGTTGATGTCTCAATCCTTTGAAGATAGACGTTATTAGCATCGAAAGCTCCATCTGCATATATGACTTTATCATCAAATCTAATAGCTTCTCCTTCGATATTCAATTTTCTTAATAGATGAAATTGTTCTAAATGTACCCATAAGGCTAATGTTAAGTCATCTGTTAACTCCTCATATGCATTGTCTGCATAGTTAGGAGATTTTACAAAAAACTCTCCATCCTTTTCTTTTAACGTATAAACTGTCCAATTTACTTCAATAGTTGCATTATCAACTAAGCTTTTTTCATCAAATGTTGATAAAATACCAAACAATGCATTAACTTGCATTTCTAAAGCTTGCTCTGCTTTAATGTTTATTTTTTTATTATTAATTGGCTTAATTCAACCAGTGCATACCAAGTCTCGATAAATCACTGATAAGTACTGAATAATTTATGTGTCTTTAAAGCATTTCTTGTGATGG